>JBCDJA010000057.1:0-9824 GCA_038748465.1 Pseudomonadota bacterium | reverse complement strand
TTGGGCCGCAAGCGCCTCCATGCGTCCGAGGGAGCCTATGGGCTTCGTCTTCGCGTCAATCGCCCGAGCGACCTGCGCCTCGTCAAAATCGGACATCTCGCCCGTCACCTTTGCATCAAACGTTGTCGCCCGGTGCGCTTCCCACGCTAAGGCACATAAGAGGCCCTTACGTCCTGGCAGTGCGATGGGCCAACTGGGCATACCGTCGCCGGGCCTTTTCCGGTGTGGTGCCGAGGCGTCGGACAAGGCCCCGATTTCCAACCGATCGAGAATGAGGCTATGAGAGGTCCCGAGGGGGGCAGGCGCGGCCCGCATCGGCCTCGGCGCGCTGCCGGCGAGCCCCATGTCGAACAGGATCGAAATCCAATGAACGCACCGCTTTCCAAAATCCCAGCCACAGTGATTACCGGATTCCTGGGCGCGGGAAAGACCACGCTTATCCGGCATCTGCTCGAAAACGCGAACGGCCGTCGCATTGCGCTCATCGTTAACGAGTTCGGCGATGTCGGCGTTGACGGCGAGACCCTGAGGGGGTGCGGGATCGAGGCGTGTCCGGACGACAGCATTGTTGAGCTTGCCAATGGGTGCATCTGCTGCACCGTGGCGGACGATTTCGTCCCGACAATGAAGATGTTGATCGAGCGTGAGACGGCTCCCGACCATGTCATTATCGAGACCTCCGGCCTGGCGTTGCCCAAACCCCTGGTGCAAGCCTTTAACTGGCCTGAGGTGCGCACGCGGGTCACCGTGGATGGGGTGATCACACTCGTGGATACGGACGCGGTTGCCGCCGGCAGATTCGCTTCCGATGTGGCCGCCGTTGAGCGCCAACGCCAGGCCGACGAGATGCTCGACCATGAAAGCCCGCTTGAGGAGTTGTTCGAAGATCAGCTCAAGTGCGCCGATATGGTGGTGCTCACAAAGACGGATCTGGCGGGGGCGGAGGCTGTTTCCAGCGTTCGTGAGGCCTTGAAGGGCCGGGTGCGCCCCGGTGTGTCCTTTATCGAAGCGGCGCAGGGCGTGGTTCCGGTGGATGCGCTGCTCGGCCTTGGCGTTGGCGCCGAGGACCATATCGACGCGCGACCCTCGCACCACGACGACCACCATCACCACGACCACGACGATTTCGATAGTTTCGTGGCCCGGCTCCCGGGCGTTGCCGATCCCGAGACGCTTGCCGATGCCCTTGCCGCGATCGCCAAAGCCCACGGGGTTTTACGCATGAAGGGGTTTTTGCCGGTGAAGGGCCGGGACATGCGCCTTCAGGTGCAAGCGGTCGGACCGCGCGTTTCTTGGCATTTCGACCGGGCCTGGCAAGAGGGCGAGCCGCGGGAAGGCCGGCTTGTCGTGATCGGCGAGCACGGCATGGATCGCGCCGCCATCGAAGCCGGCTTCGCCGACGCGGGTTAAAATGCATCTGCTCAACATCAGGGATGGCGACCTGAGCGATGGAAGCGAGCCGATCGATCTTGCCCAAACGCCCGCCGATCTCGTGGTGCTTTCGGCGGCCGATACGGACCTTGTCGGACTTGATGCGGCAAAGGCGGCAGCGGGCGATCGCTTGCCGTCGCTGCGGCTCGCGAATTGCCTCAACCTTAAACACAATCTGAGCGTTGATCTTTATGTCGAGGCGGTCATCTCGCAGGCGAAATTCGTCGCCGTGCGCCTGCTCGGCGGTCAGGCCTATTGGCCCTATGGGGTTTCGGAAATCGCGCAGGCCGCGCGCCGCCATGGCGTGGCGGTTGCTCTCTTGCCCGGCGATGGGCGCGACGATCCAGAGTTTGAGGCCTTATCGAGCCTTGACAAAAGCGCGCTCGACCGTCTTCGCGCCTATTTGGACCATGGGGGCCCGGCAAACTTCGAGGGGTTTTTAACCTATGCGGCGCACCTTGTCGGCCTTGGCAAAGCCGAGGCCCCCCTGCCATCGCCCGTTCCGCCTACGGGGTTTTATTGGCAAGGCCGGCAAGAAAAGACGCTGACCGATGTTCTCGCGCGCAGCGGACTTGCCCCGGAGGCACCTTCCGCACTCGTCGTTTTTTACCGGGCGTTTCATCTCGCCAGTGCCACCCGCGGGGTCGATGAGCTTCTCAAGGCGCTCGTGGCCGCGGGCCTGCGGCCTATTCCCGTCTATGTCCAGAGCTTGAAGACCGAGGCCAGCGCAGATTTTCTGGCCGGCGTCATCGCAGAAGCCGCGCCGGACATTCTTGTCAATCTCACAGGGTTTGCCGTGTCCCGGCCGGGCGAGCGGCGTGATCCCTCGGTGCTCGAGGCTGCCGATGCGCCGATCCTACAGGCCGTGGCGGCCAGTGAGCCGCGGTCAAGCTGGTCGGAGAGCCCGCGCGGTCTTTCAGCCCGCGACACGGCGATGAACGTCGCATTACCCGAGGTCGATGGCCGCATCCTGACGCGTGCCTTCGCGTTCCGCCAGCCGGGCGAAAGGCAAGACCTGACCCAATACGCGCCGGTTCAGCATGTTCCTGACCCGGAGCGCTGTGCTTTTATTGCCGCCCAGGCTGAAGCCTGGTGCCGCCTGCGCCGGACGCCGGCCCCGGATCGCCGGGTCGCGCTGCTTTTAGCAAACTATCCGAACCGAGACGGCCGGCTTGCCAATGGGGTGGGCCTCGACACGCCTGCCAGTGTGCTGACGACCCTGCGCGCCCTCAAAGCCTCGAATTACACAGTTGAGGCCATTCCGGACACGACCGACCTTCTGATGCGGGCCCTGTCCAGCGGTCCCACCAATGATCGATCCCGGCGCCGGCTCGGCGGGGTGTGGTTGCCCCTTGACACCTATGAGACTTTCTTTTCCCGCCTGCCTGAGGCGGTGCGGCGCGCTGTAACGGACCGCTGGGGGCCGGCACAAGACGACCCATTTTTTGAAACGAGCGGCGAGGGCGGAACGGGTTTTCGTCTTGCTCTGCATAAGCACGGTCACATTACGGTCGGGATCCAGCCGGCACGGGGTTACAATATCGATCCGGAAGCCACCTATCATGACCCGGATCTGCCGCCGCCCCACGGCTATATCGCGTTCTATGCCTGGTTGCGCGAGGTCGAAGGGGTTCACGCCGTCGTTCATCTCGGCAAACATGGCAATCTCGAATGGCTTCCCGGCAAGGCGCTTGGGCTCGCGCCGACGTGTTTTCCGGAAGCGGTGTTGGGGCCCTTGCCGCACTGCTACCCCTTCATCGTCAATGATCCGGGCGAGGGCACGCAAGCCAAGCGCCGCACGAGCGCGGTGATTATCGATCATCTCACGCCGCCGATGACCCGTGCGGAAAGTTACGGCGCCCTCAAGGACCTCGAGGCGCTTGTCGATGAATTTTATGAGGCTGCTGGCCTCGATCCGCCCCGGATTCCAGCTCTCCGGCGCGCGATCCTCGAGGCGGCCGCGCGGGCGGACTTGGACCGAGAGGGCGTTTTCGACCCGGCGGCCGATGAGGATGAGGCAATCCTAAGCCTCGACAATTATCTTTGTGAACTGAAGGAAATGCAGATCCGCGATGGCCTCCATGTGTTCGGTCAGGCGCCGGAAGGTCGTCTCCTAACCGACCTTGCGGTTGCCATTGCCCGCACGCCGCGGGGCAATGGGGAGGGTGGCGACCAGTCCCTGCTTCGGGCGCTCAGCGAGGACCTCGGGCTTGATTTCGATCCATTGGAGACAGAGCTGGCCGCGCCCTGGGCCAGTGCCAGGCCAGCGTGTCTAGAGGGCGTTCTTAGCGATCCGTGGCGCACCGTCGGCGACACAATCGAGAGGCTCGAAGCGCTGAGTGTTGCCCTTCTCGATGGCCGCATGGCCCCCGAGGCAATGCCGCTCACCGCCAAAGTCCTTGAAACCTTGAGCGATCATGTCCTGCCGAGCCTGAAGGCCTGCGGCGAGCGCGAGATGGCTGGGCTATTAACGGCGTTGGACGGTCGCTTTTTGGAGCCAGGGCCCTCTGGGGCGCCGACCCGGGGACGACCGGATGTGTTGCCCACGGGCCGCAATTTTTATTCCGTCGACATCCGCTCCGTCCCGACACAGACTGCCTGGACGTTGGGCTGGAAATCCGCTTCCCTGCTTGTTGAGGATTTCCGCCAGCGCGAGGGCATGTGGCCTAAGGCGATGACACTCTCCGCATGGGGAACGTCCAATATGCGCACGGGCGGCGATGATATTGCCCAGGCCCTCGCCTTGATGGGCGTGCGTCCGAAATGGGATTTCGGGTCGCGCCGTGTGACAGGCTTTGAGATTTTGCCGCTTGCCATGCTCGGCCGGCCGCGGGTCGATGTCACTTTTCGGGTGTCGGGCTTTTTCCGCGATGCCTTTCCCCATCAGATGGACCTTCTCGATTCTGCGGCGCGCGCGATCATGGCGCTCGATGAGGGGAGGGAAGACAATCCCGCTGCAGATCGCTTTAGATCCGACATCGCCAGACTTAAAGCCGAGGGGACACCCGGTCACCTGGCCGATCTTCGTGCCGGATCGCGGGTGTTCGGATCGAAGCCGGGGGCCTATGGCGCCGGCCTGCAGGCGATGATCGATGAGCAGCTTTGGCACCAGCGGGCCGATCTCGGCGAGACCTATTTAGAATGGGGCAGCTATGCCTATGGTGCCGGGCAAGAAGGCCGGGCCGACCGGCAAGCCTTCGAGCATCAGATTGCCCGCACCGATGCGATTGTTCAAAACCAGGACAACCGCGAGCACGATCTTCTTGACTCAGATGATTATTATCAGTTCGAGGGCGGGCTCGCAGCCGCAGCGGAGACATTGCAAGGGCGGTTTCCCGTCATCTACCACAATGACCATTCGCGGCCCGAAACACCTAAGATTAGAACGCTCAACGATGAAATCGGGCGGGTGGTGCGCGCCCGCGCGGCCAATCCCAAATGGATCGCCGGCATGATGCGACATGGATACAAGGGCGCCTTTGAGATGGCCGCAACCCTGGATTATCTGTTTGCCTTTGCTGCCACGACCGATGCCGTTAAAAGCCATCATTTCGATTTGTTGCACGCGGCCTATTTTGCCGATGATGAGGTCCGCGACTTCATCGAGACAAAAAACCCCGCCGCGTTCCGGGAGATGACGGCTCGTTTTCTCGAGGCTATGGAGCGCGATCTCTGGCGGCCGCGACGAAACAGTTTGCGTACTGAGCTGAAAGGCTTGATCGCAAAACCCGATAACGCGTGAAGGAGGACAGCACGATGAGCCAGGCAGATTTCGACCGGCACAACGAAAAGATGCGCAAGAAAAAAGCCGCGCGCGATAAAATGATGGCCGACAAAACCCTCGAAAAAGGTCTCATCATCGTCCACACCGGCAAGGGCAAGGGCAAGACAACGGCGGCCATGGGCATGGTTTGCCGGGCCATCGGCCACGGCATGAAGACGGGCGTTATCCAATTTATTAAGGGCGCCTGGGCCACCGGCGAGAAAGACGTGTTCGAGAAGTTTCCGGAGATCGTCACCATAAAGGCGCTGGGCGAGGGCTTTACCTGGGACACCCAAGACAAGGCGCGCGACATCGCGGCCGCTAAGGCGGCGTGGGGGGAGGCCAAGGCCATGATCCTCGATCCCGAGTACCGCTTTGTGCTGTGCGATGAGATCAACATCGCCCTTCGCTACGATTACCTGGCACTTGACGAGGTTTTGGCCACATTGGCCGAGAAACCCGAAGACACCCATGTGGTTCTCACGGGCCGGAATGCCCCCGATGGGCTGATCGAGGTGGCCGACCTCGTCACCGAAATGACCCTTGTCAAACACCCCTTCCGCTCCGGCGTGAAAGCCCAGCCCGGTATTGAGTTTTAAGGGCCTGCAGGGGCCAACATCTTCAGCTGCCGTCGCAAAGCCTCAACGGCGTGGGGGAAGGAGGGCCCGCCGCAAATGAGGAGAGGGTCGGGCAGCCGCAGCCAGCGCTCATCGGGAAAGAGCGCGCGAAGTGCCGGGTGACGTAAAAGCTCGCTGCCCCGGTCTTTCGCTTCGGCCGAGCGCGCATTGGTAATCAGGATATCCGGTTCGAGCAGGATCAAGCTTTCAACCGACAGACGCGCGATGCGCGCAACGCCGGCCTCGCCGCTCGCATTTTTAAGGCCCGCCCAGCTCATAACCTCCGACACAAGAGTGTCTTGACCCGACAGAAACCCCCGCGGTTGGTAATGCACCGCCCTCAGACCATTGGGCGCAGGATGCGAGCCCAGGCGCGCGACCATATCGTGGATCAGGGCTTCGGCCTTGCTTTGCTGGCCGATGGCCTTGCCGATCAACCGCGTTTGCGCGCGGATTTCATCAAGGCTGCGTGCCGGCGAAATTTCAACCACATCCACGTTGCGCGTCTCAAGAAAGGCGCGGATGGCCGGGCGCCGGATCCCGCTGGTGATGATCAGGTCGGGCTCCAGTTCGACCAGGTCTTCGGCCCGCCCCTTGGTGACCGGCCAATCTGCAGCGGTTCTTGCGGTGAAGGAGAGAGCCGGATCGCGTGCGAAGTGTGACAGGCCTGCAATCTGCGAGCGGTCGGCCAGCGCGATAAGATATTGATCGGCACACAGATTTAAAGAGACGATTTTCTGAGGTCTGTCTGCCGCGCCCCGGTCTGCTCCCCAGGCCGCGCTCCTCTCCGAGCCCCAGGCGTCGGTGCAAAGCCAGACCCCGATCAGCGCAAAAACGCAGACGCTCGCCCATCCGCTCCGGCCCTTGAGAAAAATGGCTTTACCCTTTCGCTCCCAAACACTATCGCTGCATATCCAATATGGGCTCCGGGACACAAGACGTGACGGAGGCTTTCGAGACTGATCTGGACGAGGTCTTCCCATGACGGCACCCGCCGCGCGCCTGCGCGATCTGGGCTTTTCGCGCCGCAGCGCGGCTGCCCCCTTGGCCCTCGCACTCCTCTTCGCCGTTTCGGCCCTGTCGCTTTTTCTGGGGCCTGCGAGCCTTGATCCCTTCCATGTGGTCCAGGGGCTGCTTGGCCAGGGCAATGAGATTACCAATACGATTGTCCGGGAGTTACGGGTGCCGCGCCTTGCGCTTTCCTTGTGCGTAGGCGCCATATTGGCGGCCGCGGGCGCGGCCTTGCAAGGGTATCTGCGCAATCCCCTCGCGGAGCCGGCACTCCTCGGGGCATCGAACGCGGCCGCGCTCGGGGCGGTCATTGCGCTTCACTCCGGGATCGCGGGCGCCTCGTTTTATGTCATGCCCCTTGCCGCGGGGGCCTCTACCCTGATCGCCATGGCGCTTTTGTTGGCGTTCACCGTTCGCGCGACATCGACGCTCACCCTGGTGCTCACCGGGATCGCCATCGCCTCGCTCGCGGGCGCGGGTATTTCGCTTGTCCTCAATCTTTCCACCAATCCTTTCGCTGCGATGGAAATTGCGTTTTGGCTGCTTGGCTCTGTGGAGGATCGCTCGATGCGCCATGTGGCGCTTGCCGTGCCGTTCATCGGGGTGGGGATGGTTTTGCTGTTTTGGGATGCTCGGGCTCTCGATGCCCTCAGCCTTGGCCAAGAACCGGCCGAGAGCTTGGGCTTTGGGTTGAAGGCGGTCCGCATGCGGCTCATTCTCGGTGTGTCCATCGGTGTGGGGGCGGCTGTCTCTGTTGCGGGGGCCATAGGGTTCGTGGGGTTGGTGGCACCTCATATCGCACGCGGGCTCGGATACACGTCGCCCTCTCGCGTTTTGCTGCCGTCGGCACTGATCGGCGCGGGTCTTGTGACTGCCGCCGATATCCTGGTGCGGACCCTTCCGACGACGAACGAGCTTAAGCTCGGGGTCGTGACCGCCATTCTGGGCGCTCCGTTTTTGGTCTTCATCCTGCGCCGGGCGCAATCGCGCTCATTTGGGTAAATCCCCGCCCCGAACGGTCAAGAGCCTATGCGCAAGGTTGGTGGACAAACCGGGGCGACGGGCGTAGGACACCCATTGTGACGGTTCCCCGTAGAGGGGATTAAAACGGGAAGGCGGTGCGAGGCGTTTTGTCCTCCAATCCGTAGCTGTACCCGCAACTGTAACCGGCGAGCCCCGCCGCCAAATGCCACTGGTTGATGCTTAAGCAGCAGAAACTGGGAAGGCGCGGAGGGGGCCCTGACCCGGGAGCCAGGAGACCTGCCGTCTCGCGTCGCCCCTCGTCCGGCCGGGAACAGCCGAAACGAGCGGAAAACTCCCGTCGTGGCGACATCGGAAGTGGCGGAACGCAGAGCGCGTCTCGTCAGGTCTGGTGTGCCCTCCGGTCGCCTCTCCCTGACATCTCGCTGTGCCTCCGCTTGGTTTGGCTCACAAAAGGCCGCGCGCCTTCGTCGGGGATCAGAACGCATGAACCGTGCACACTACGGGGTTTTTTCCACAGCCCTGCTTTCGTCCATCAGCCTCTTTGCTTTGAATGCCGCGACCGCTCAGGATGCATCGGGCGGGCAAGACGTCATTATCGCCGACCCGGTGGTGATCTCGGCAACGCGATACGAAACGCCCATCCAGGAAGTCGGCAGCGCCATCAGCGTTCTTGACGCTGAGGAACTTTCCCGCCGTCAGTTCCTGCGCCTTGAAGACGCGCTCCAGCTTATCCCCGGCGTCACCGTGGATTTGAACGGCTCGCCCGGGCGCCCCTCGCCCGTGCGCCTCAGAGGCTTAGGGCCGCGCAACACCCTGGTACTTGTGGATGGCATGGAAGTCGCGGACACCAGCCGGTCGCAAGTTCAGTTTGAGTTCGGAAATATCCCGCCCGAGACCGTCGAGCGGGTGGAAGTGTTGCGCGGTCCCCAATCGGCCCTCTACGGCGCGGATTCAGCCGGCGGGGTCATCAACATCATTACCCGCAAGCCGGAAGAGCCCTTCGAGGCGCAGGCGCGCGTCGAGTACGGATCGTTCAACACTTTCAAGCCGTTCCTTGAAGCGGGGGGGCGCCATGAAAGCGGCTTTTACGCACTCGGCAGTTTTTCGTATACGGACATTGATGGGTTCTCATCCTTCAACGAAGACCGCGGCGGCTCTGAAGACGATCCCTATATTTCACGCGCTTGGCTCGGCAAGGCCGGCAAGGATTTCGACAATGGCGCATCGATTGAGCTCCGTGGGCGGTATGTTGACGAAACGACGGCCTCGGATCGGAACAATGCCGATTTGATCGGCGTCTATATCGATAAGGAAGAGTTTTATTATGGCGGTACCGCAAGCTTGCCGCTGCTTGACGGGCGCCTCGTCAACCAGGTCACGGCCAGCTATGTCGAGCATGAGCGGTTCTTCGACGGCGGTTTTTTGAACGGCGATGTGTATGAGGGCTCGAAAGCCAAAGTCGATTATCTGGCCACGTTCGATTTCTATGAGGCCCACACAACGGCCTTCGGGATCGAATGGGAGGAGGAGCGCCTCGATCAGGTGGCGCCGCAGGCTGGCGGGGTTGCATTCGGCACGCCCGCAGACGCGGCGTTTCTGGATGAGAAAGTGGCGACGGTTGCCGCCTTTGCCCAGCACCAATGGCGCCCCATCGAGGGTTTGTCGCTGATCGCCGGCATCCGCGCCGATGACAACGAAAAATTCGGCACAGACGTGACCGCGCGCGGCTCCATTGCCTACGACATTCAGGCAACCGGGACACGCCTTCGCGCCAGCGGCGGCTCTGGCATCGTGACGCCCTCGCTCTACGAGCTTAATGACGTGTGCATCGGCAACGCCGATCTCGATCCCGAAGAGTCGGTCGGGTTTGATGTCGGCGTCGACCAAACAGCGCTGGGAGGGCGCGCCGATGTGAGCCTCACGCTCTTCCGCACCGAGGTGGAAGACCAGATCGCCTATGTTTCAAGCCCAACCGACGGCACCCCCCTAACGCCGGCCTGTGCGGCGTTCTTCGGGAC
>JBCDJA010000056.1:0-9915 GCA_038748465.1 Pseudomonadota bacterium | reverse complement strand
GTCTTGGCTCGACTTCTAGATCGAGGCGGCAGGGGCCCTCCGTACCGGGACCAATTTGTAAGCCCATGGTTCTAATAAGACTTTCAGGGCCGTTTTCACTAAATCGGACCGCCAAATCTTCAAGTGTGAGTGCAGGCATTGTACCCCCTAATCAGGCAAGAAGACCGGGTTAAATCTACAAGAGGTTGTTAAAAGGGCTGCACGCCCTGGGAGGGCTATAGCCCGAATAGCGATGCGGCGTCGCCCTTGAACATCCATCCTGGCCGAAATTCAAAGTGAGGATAAAGGCCGTCACAAATGCCCTGTCGCCATCGTCACGGCGCTACCCGACGGGGCAACGCCACTTTGGCCAGGCGACGGGGCGAAGGGACGGGGTCACATCATGGAGCGAGGTGGACGTATCCTGCGGGCGTTGGACCCATGCTGCATGCTGCATTGATCGAGCGGGCGATTGCGCTGCGATCTGTACGGCATCCGGGATAACGAGGCCTTGCTCGATCAACAGCACGCCGCTGGTGCAGGGCCCGTGCTGACGCCCTTCCTGGGCAAAGAACAGCGAGCCGAAGCCAGTCCCGACGCAAAGGATAAAGAAGCAAAAAGCCTCTTCTGCTGGAGGTTGCGCCTCGGCAGCTTGACGGGGGGCATAAAAAAAAACCCCGTCTGGGTGCCCACGCACTGGTCACACCTGACGGGGTTAGGATGTATTGGGAATGACTGACAAGGGGCTACTCAAACAAAGCCCCATCGGACCGGCCGCCCGTTTGGTCGTGAGGGAGGGACAGACAAAGAAGGACGACCGGCCCTAGTCGGCCCACCCGGCCTTTGGAGACTTAAGGCCGGGCGGGCAGGGGTACTTTTAGGTGTTAGAAGCTCTTGCCAACGGTGAAGACAACCGTGTCATCAGCTGCGCTCGGATCGCCTTCCACACCGCTCGTGCCGATGTAGCGAAGATCCAAGTCAAGCCCGTAGGCAGATGTGGTCAGGCCGACCGAGTAGTCTTCGTAATCGTCGGTCCCGTCCTCATCGAAGGTCGAGATGCCGTAAGAGCCATCAAGACCGAAATATTTCCCAAGCGGCACGCCGGCCGTCAGGTTGGTGTAGAACGACTCGCCGGACTCGAGATAGAAGTCATCCGAATAGGCGACCGAGACACCCACGTCTAAGAACTCAGCAAGCGTCGTACCGGCACCGGCATAATACTCGATAAATTCTTGATCGGGCTCATCCGGGCTATCCGGGTAGGCATAATAGATAATGCCGAGATCCAGATCGACCGGGCCGATCGAAGGCGCGATACCGCCATAGAAATCAATTTCCATGGTGGTGTCATCGCCGAAGTCGACGCTGGACGCCCAGGTGCCCAGATAAAAGATCCCGATGCCGTAATCGAACCCACCTTGGATGGCAGGGCCCAAATCGGTTTGCGAGAACCCGCGGAAACGATAATCCGTGGTGATTGCAACGTTCGCTGACAACTCACCGGGAAGTTCCGGCAGGGGAAGTGGCTCTGCCGCAAGCGGGCCTGCCGTAAAGGCGGCTACGCCAAGCGCCAGTAAAGATGGTGTTAGTCGCTTCATTGATCGTGCTCCTCTCATTCCGCAGAAAGCGATGAGGGGAGTAAAGGCAAGGCGTTGGCCAAGAGTGGCCCACGGTCCTCGACCTTTTTGATCGATTCTTAGGCGATTAAGTAAGCCTTTGTTAACGCAGCATTTTTCAGAGCTAAGCGGGCACCAAATGTGACATTAATGTTACGAAAGCCGCAGCCCGGGCACGCGATCACGCGTCTGATCTGCCTGGGCGGGCTCCGATTCGTCGTATTTTCTGCAAGCAAATCTTTCAATTCGCCCACGAAGTAGGCGTTCGTTCGCGGTTTGGCCACATCACCGGGCAATCGCTGTGCTAGAGGCCAAATTCGCTGCGGCCATTACCCCAGTAATGCAGGCTGCCTGTTGGCCAAATGCATCAACAAACGCCACTTTGCTCCCAAGACTGCCAATTTTGAAAAAACTTGACACTCTTAACGCGTTGAATTTGCCGCAAAGTTAGGCAGCTTCTAGCGCCCCTTAAAGGCAGGCTGGCGTTTTTCGCGGAACGCACTCACACCCTCAACGCCGTCATGGGTGTTGCACATCCCGGCAATCGATCGGGTCTCAAGTTCCATTTGCGTCTCAAGCCCGTTATCGAAGGTCTCGGCCAACATCTGTTTCACCGCGCCAAACGCCTTCGTCGGGCCGCCGGCAAGGCGCGCTGCAAGCCCCTCGGCCGCCTCATTCAACCCCTCAGCCGGGACAACCTCATTGACGATCCCGAACTCCGCCGCTTCGGCCGCCGTAACAAGACGGTTGGTCAGCATCAACTCTTGTGCACGGCGCAAGCCGATAAGGCGCGGCAAAAAGAAGGTGGAACTGCCATCGGGCGCCAGCCCCGCCGCGGTATAAGCCATCGTGAATTTTGCCTTCTCGGAGGCAATCGCCATGTCGCAGGCGCAGACCAAACTGAAGCCTGCGCCAGCCGCCGTGCCATTCACCGCTGCGATCACCGGGGCATCCATGCGTGCCATTCGCGCGATGGCCCCGTGGAAATAGTGCGTAATCCGCTTAACCTCCGCAGACGGTGAATCTTCAGCGCCTGCAATCGCGCTGAGATCGCCACCGGCGCAAAACATCTTCCCCGACCCTGTGATCATCACGGAGCGGACAGCCTCATCCTCTTCGGCAAGCAAAATTGCGTCATAAAAATCCTTAGCCAGATGAACATTCAGCGCATTGGCCGCATCCGGCCGGTTGAGGGTCACGGTCGCGACACCGCCTGCAACAGCATAGGTGAGGGTGTCAAAGGACGGGGCTTTGGTCATGAAGGCCTCCTGGGCATTTGAATAGGGCTGAGCATTGGAACGGGTCTGAGCCTTTGCCTATCGCGCCGGCAGATTGGCCGTCATGTCAATCGGGCAAAGGGGTTTCCTGAATCCGCGCTTGAAACAGAACAATCATTCTGCTACGAAAGCGCGATGCCGAGGAAAGCCAAACATTCAGACCATGACCTCGTCGCGCGCGCGCTACCGATGTTTTGGAAGCGGGGCTTCGCGGCGACGTCGATGGATGACCTGGTGCGGGGAACAGGGGTGAGCCGGCACGGCATCTACGCCGCGTTCGACGGCAAGCAGGGCCTCTTCCTGGCGTGCCTGGAGGCCTATGGCGACGCGGTCGTGAGCCCTGCCTTTGCCCAGGTTGAGGCGGACGGGGCGCGGCTTGGAGCCGTCCGCCGCTATTTTCAGCACCAGATCGACCGTGCGGCCTAAACAGGCTTTCCCGGCATCGGCTGCTTGATTGCGAACACAATGACCGAGACGGGGCCCCATGAGCCCGAGGTGTTGGCCAAGGTGCGGGCCCATAATGAACGGCTCAAACGGGGCTTTGCCAATGTCCTGCGCACAGAGGCCCAACACGCTGGGAGCGCCTTGGACCCCGGCACGCTTGACGATCTGGCGGGCTTTTTGGCCACCGCCACCCAGGGGCTCTGGTCCCTGTCGCGCAGCGTGGACGGTCCGGAGCCGCTCCACGCCTTTGCAGACACCCTCATCGATCTCATCAGACGAAGGATCACACCATGACCGTCAGCGCCGTGACGCCCCCTCCCGCTATGCCGAAAGGCTTCTGGATCGCCCTCGCGATCAACGCGTTATGGATCAATGTCTCCGAGGTGTTCCGATACTTTGTGTTTGTGATGCCCCAGATGCGGGCCGATTTCCCTGAGCTTGCCGATGTGGCACCCATGACCCTTGGGGTGTTTGCGATTTGGGGGGTGTGGGACACAATTTTGGTGGCCGCGGCGACGGTCATTCCCTGGTTCGCGTTAGAACGGTTTGGACCGACGGTGCGCAACGCTGTCCTGGCCGGAACGGGCGTGTGGTTGACGGTCTTCTGCCTCCTCTGGATCGGGCTTTATAATATGGGTCTTGCCACGCTGACCGTGATGGCGATGGCGTTGCCCCTTGCCTGGCTCGAAATGGCAATCGCAGCCTTGATCGTCCGCTGGTCCCAGCGGCGCTATGCAGGGGCGGCCGTCTGACCTAGGATTTGCATCGACCTTTAGGGAGATGCCAATGCATCGATTTTCAGTCTTCGCGGCCGCTTTGGCGTTGGGCGCGGCCCTCAGCCTGCTTGGCCCAGTAAGGGCGGAGACCGCGCGCACCTTGCCGAAAAGCTTTGAGGAGGAGCACAAGGCCCGCCCCGGGATCGCGACCTACAAAAAACTGTTCGAGGCCCCCCATCCACCTGACACGCTGAACCACGACCTGGCCGATTATGTCGAAAGCCGATCGGTGGAGGTCGCAAGCCAACTTTATGCCTGCGACAGCGTTCAACTTCTCGATTGGAAAAACGGTCCGCGCCCGATCCTCGACCGCCTGATCGAAGAAGAGATTTTGTCTGGGCAAATCACGGATGTCTGGCGAACCTCTGTGGCGGTCGATGCGTGCGGCCGGAAATCGCTCATCAATTACATTGGCAAGATTTATCCTGACGGCCAAACCACAATGGAGGAGACACTCCGGGGGCTGACTTATACCTCACCGGCGATCCAAGCAGACATGGTGCCCTTGGTCGAACGCATGGCTGACCTAACGATCGAGGCAGAAGGTCGCCCGTGCCCGACGGTCTATCGCCCTCTTGTTATCGATGCCTTTGTCGATGCGAGTACGATTGACGGCCTGGTGCACGTCTTTGGCAGCGTCATGGAAGGCACGTGGAGCGAAAGCTGGAGCGTTCTTTATTGCGACGTCATCATGGAAGTGGATGTAACCTTTACCGCCGAGGGGGGCGGCACAAAACTCCTCATCGGGCAGGGCAAAGTGATAAGTGAGAAGGGCAGCGAGCTCTGAGACGCGCCGCATCGCCTTGACAAGGACACAGTATGATTGATGCGCCCTTCAGCCGGCGGACTTTCTTGCTAGGAGCCACGGCCTGCCTAACGGCCGGAGCAGGTGCCCTGAGTGTTAGAGCCGAGGCGCCAGCCCCCTTAGCATTCCGCTCGCGCAGGACCGCGTATGCGTTTGGGGCGGATGGCGGCAGCGGCGAGAGTACTGAGGCCGACGGTGCGATGACCGAAGGGCTTGTCAGTTTTTTAGACAATGCCCCGCCGCCGATCATCCGTCTGCGGCAAAATACACCAGCCCTCTTGCAGATCACCAATGGATTGGAGGAATACACAACAATCCACTGGCATGGCATCCGCTTGCCCAATGCCATGGACGGGGTGCCTTACCTGACCCAATTGCCCATGGCCCAGGACGAGACCTTCACCTATGCCTTCACCCCGCCCGATGCCGGCACGTTTTGGTACCACCCCCATTGCATGACCCTCGACCAAATGGCGTTCGGTCTGACGGGGCTACTCATCGTCGACGAGCCGGAGGACCTTGGGTTTGACGACGAGGTCGCCCTCAATCTGAAAGATTTTCGCCTTGATGCGGAGGGGCAATTGCTCCCGGCCTTCACCCCCAAAGGCGCTGCCAGGGCCGGCACCCTTGGCGCCCTTCGGACGGCCAATTGGGCTGTGGCGCCCACGGTGCCGGTTCCCACCGGAGGGCTCGTCAGACTGCGGATCGCAGCCACGGACACAACGCGGATTTACCGGCTTATCCTGCCGGGGCTTGAAGGGCGCGTCATCGCTTGGGACGGGCACCCGGTTCGCGAGGCGGTGGCCTGGCCGAGCGAGGAGGCCCCGCTTGTCTTAGGGCCAGGCCAGAGGGTCGATCTGGCGGTGCGCTTGCCGGCGAGCGAGGGGGTGGAGGTAACGGTCACGGACTTTGGCGGCGCGCGACGCACGCCCCTTGCGACCCTAAGGACCGTCGGGTCGCCCACCAAACGCGACCTGCGCGACCTTGCGCGCCTGACCCCTGCAAACCTTGCCGAACCCGATCTGGCAGGTGCGCAGACGATGGAATTTGTGTTTGGCTGGACCCCCGATGGCAATGGTCAAAACAACGGGTTTTGCGGGGCCTACGGATATACCTTTTGGTCGATCAATCGCACCCCCTGGGCAGGCGATGCGGAGGCTGCGATTGCGCCCTTGGCCGAATTGAAGCTGGGCAAAAGCTACATCCTGCGCTTACGGAATGAATCGCCAAATGCCCATCCGATCCATTTGCACGGCTTGGCCTTTTTACCCATCGCGTCCAACCAACGCACGCTGCCCAAAAATTGGACCGACACACTGATGCTGCTGAAAGGCGAGACGGTGGAGATTGCCCTCGTTGCCGACAATCCCGGCGATTGGGCTTTTCACTGTCATATTATCGAGCATCAAAAGACAGGCCTTGCGGGCTTTATCCGAGTTACCTAGACCCGCGCTAGGGCGCCGCCTCCCGAATTATTCGGTGGGCAGACGAGAGCCCAATTTTCAAAACAAATGTGAGTGGGGACGGGGGCTTAAGACGTGGCCCTAATCGGCGCCGCGAGGCTCGCACCCGCCGTCAGGGTCCGCTCCTTCGGGAAGCAGAGCGTCGCAATCGTTCCCTTCTCAGGTTCTGACTGAACATAAAGATCAGCGTCGTGAAGCATCGCCAAGGCGAGCGCCGTCGGCAGCCCCAATCCTAACCCGTCGGGCTTGTGCAACACGCCAGGCTCCACCGCCTGGGAAAACGGTGTGAAGATCGTAGCCAGATGCGAGGGGGCAATGCCTTTGCCTTGGTCGGCAATCTCGATCCGGACACATTGATCGGACGCACAGAAGACGCGCACAGAAACGCGCCCGCCGCTGGCCGCATGGCGAATGACATTCGACAACAACTGCAAACAGATTTGCGACACCGCCCGCCGATCGGCCATAACCATCGGTCGGTCTGCTGGAATGTGGATGTCGACAGCGAGCCCGGCGTCCTCAAAGCGCCCGGCATAATGGCTGCAGGCCTCCTCGACGAGAGCGCCGAGGTCGCACGCTTCTTCCTCAAGATCGTATTTGTGGGCCTCAAGGGTTGTGAAGTTGAGGATTTGATCAACGAGCGTCAGAAGGTTTTTGCCCGCCTCCTCAACATGCCTGAGATACTCCTTCTCGTCGGCCGTCACCGGAGCGTCTTGAGGTTTCATACTGAGGATCTGACTGAAACCCAGTATGGCATTTAGGGGTGTGCGAAGCTCATGGGAGACGTTGGACAGAAACTGGGACTTTGCAATATTGGCCGCCTCGGCCTCAATCTGGGCGTCTTGCAGGTCCTTCAGCATTCGGCTGTTTTTGCGCTCCTCCATCCGCACGCGGGACAGCACGCGGTTGTAGCCATGGGCCAGGGCTGCGGCCTCGCCATCGCGTTCGGTTCTCACAGCGCGTGAGAAATCCCCATGGCGGGCGTGACGCTCCATTTCCCGGAGCAATTGCTGCAAGGGAGAGATGGCACCGTGCTCGGAAATATTGAGCCCGGCAACCTCTTGGCGTGGGCGCACACGCAAGAGCCCAAGCGCATGGGCCGGCCACAGAATGAGAAACGCCACACCAAAGGCAAACGCCCCCGCCGTCACAACACCCAGCGCTTGGATGGACAATTGGTCCAGCCGCGTGACGCCAGGTCCGAACGCCTCAACATCGCCAAACAAAGCGACGGCCAATGTCCCCCAAATTCCAGCTGCGAGGTGCACGGGAACGGCCGACACCGCATCATCGAGCCGCATTAGCACCAGCCCCCGACCGGCCAGCAGGCTAACGCCGCCGCCGATGGCGCCAATGAGAAACGCATCGGTAATTCCGACAATATGACACGTGGCGGTGATCGCCACGAGGCCAGCAAGCACACCATTGATGATGTCCTGCACCTCTGGCTTGCCTTGCAAGATCCTGGAGACGACCAAACAGGCCAGGCCGCCGGCCGCAGGCGCCATCAGTGTATTGAGCAAGATCCCTGGCACGGTTTCGTCGAACAGCAGAACCGAGCCGCCGTTAAAGCCAAACCAGCCAATCCACAAAATAAAGGCACCGGAAATCGACAGCGAGAGATTATGCGGCTTGAAGGGGCCGCCCCGCCGTCCAAACCGTCCAAGCCGCGGCCCGATGACCAAAATGGCCGCAAGCGCGACCCAGCCACCAACGCTGTGCACGACGGTCGAACCCGCAAAATCGATGAAACCCGCCTTTTCAAGCCAGCCGACTGGCTCTCCCTTAAGCAGGCCCCCCCACGCCCAGTGCCCGAAGACGGGATAGATCAACGCCGCGCAGACGCCCGCGGCAATCATGTAGCCGCGAAAGGTCATCCGCTCGGCGACCGCGCCCGATACAATCGTCACGGCCGTTCCGCAAAAGGCGAGTTGGAAGAAGAAAAAAACTTGGGTCCAAGCATCAGTGCCCTCTCCGGAGAAGAAAAAGCGATCGGCGCCCAACCATCCCCCTTGGCTGGCCCCGAACATGATGCCAAAGCCAACGGCCCAAAACACAGCCGCCGACATGCAGAAATCGGCCATGTTTTTGACGGCCACATTGACCGCATTTTTTTGGCGGATGAGCCCCGTCTCAAGCCACAAAAACCCCACCTGCATCAGGCAAACGAGGAATGTGCACAGCAAAACCCAAAGCGTGGCAGAGGAAAGGCCGGTCATTGGCGCTCCAGGAGCTTAAAATCGAACGCCCCCCGGCATAGGGAAATTTGGTTAAATTAGAGATACTTAGATTAAAACAGCCTAATCAGATTCAGGTTAGATTTTGCCAAGGGCAGGCGCAAAGCGGCGGAAAATCGAGCCCCTCGCGGCATCGATCACCCCACAGTCGTGGCTTAGCCTGCTAGCCTCCCGCTCATGTCTGGCTATGTGCTCCTCAAAGTCTTGATCTCGGCCATTTTGGTGGCGGCCGTGTCGGAGATTTCAAAACGGTTTCCAGGGATTGGTGCGCTCATCGCCTCCCTTCCGCTCATTTCGATTTTGGCCATGATCTGGCTGTGGCGGGACACCGGCGATACAGCGCGCATCGCCGATCATTCGGCGGCCACCTTTTGGTATGTGCTGCCAAGCTTGCCGATGTTCCTTGTGCTGCCTTTTTTGTTGCGGAGCGGGTTACATTTTTTTGTTGCCTTGCCTGCGGTGATTGCGTTGACGGTTGTGCTTTATGCGCTCATGACCGTCGCGCTTTTGCGGTTCGGTATAAAACTGTGAGGGCATGAAGCAGGGCCAGCGGTGGGCAACGCAACAGCCGAAAGAGACCAAGGAACAACCGAGGACCGACGGATACGGGGAATGAGAAGGGGAGGCACACCATGACGAAAACAGCTCTCATCACAGGCGCTTCAAGCGGGATCGGCAGAGAACTCGCCATTCTGCATGCGGAGAAAGGAGGCGATCTTGTGCTCGTCGCCCGCCGCGAGGAGGAGTTGATGGCCCTGAGCGCTGAGCTTAAAGCCAAGCACGGCACCCGTTCGCTCATTATCGTAAAGGACCTGACCGACGAGGCGGCACCTGAAGAGATTTACACGCTCCTCAAAACCCAAGGTGTTGAGATCGATTACCTGATCAACAATGCCGGCTTTGGCGGCCGGGGTAAGTTCCACGAGCGGGAATGGGACCTCGACCGATCCATGATTCAGCTGAATGTCGTCGCGCTCACGGCCCTCACGCGGCTCTTTTTGCCAGACTTCGTGGCTCGCAATCACGGTCGCATTCTCAATATTTCCTCCACCGCAAGCCTCGTTCCAGGGCCCTTGCAGGCGGTCTATTTCGCAACCAAAGCCTTTGTGACCTCCTTCAGCAATGCCCTCGCCGGAGAGGTTGACGACACAAACGTCACCGTAACGGCGTTGCTACCGGGCGCAACGGAGACGGAGTTTGCCAAGACATCGGACTTGGAGGACACGGGCCTCTTTGCGCGCACCGTTTCTGCACGGTCGGTCGCAAAAGCCGGCTACACGGCCATGCTCGCCGGCAAACTTAATGTGATCGCGGGCCT
>JBCDJA010000055.1:0-9986 GCA_038748465.1 Pseudomonadota bacterium | reverse complement strand
GCGATCTGCAGGAGTTCGAGCCGATTGGCGCTGACAGCATAATTAGCCATGGGTTTTCTCTACACGTTCAACAGGCCCTTCGGCCATGTCTTTTCCTCGTTCTTGGTCGCCGGCCACGCTTTCGGGTGCCGGGTCCGGTGCAATTTGCCCGGCGCCGTCGGTGAGTTGGCTCTCTTCGGCTTGTCTCGCAGCCGCTTCCTCCAACAAAGCATCAGTCATCACCAAACGCGCATCGGCGATCAACGCAAAGGGGAGCGCAAAGGCCACCTCCGATCCGTCCTCTCCGCGCTCACCGGGTACGGCAAGCAATACCGCGCTCTCTTTCGCCCCGTCATTCTCTGGCCCGTCACTCTTCGCCGCTTCACCCCTTGCCGCCTCAATCGTATCGGTTCCATCGATCGTCCCCTTGAAGCGGCGCCTGCCTTCTAGGGGCTCGGACAATTCGACTTTGGCCACATGGCCGGCATAGCGCTCGAAATCCTTGAGCCGCACTAAGGGGCGCGCGATGCCTGGCGAGGACACTTCAAGCGTATAATCGCCCGGAAACGGGTCTTCCACATCAAGGATGGGGGAGACGGTGCGGCTGATCTCTGCGCACTCATCGACCGTGATGCCGCCTTCCGGGCGGTCAGCCATGATCTGGATCGTTTGCCTTTCCCGTTGAGCACCGATAATTCGCAAGCGAACGATTTCAAAGCCCATGGCCTCAACGGCCGGCTCGATTAGCCCAATCAATCGCTCTTCGCGCACTCCCGGCACCTTGGTGGACTTTCTTGACGGTTGGCAACGCGCCAGCACTAAAAAAGGCGGGCTTTCGCCCACCCCGTCCTGCACCCACGCCTGAACTGGAAACACCGACAGTAAACGCCAAAGGCAGGCAAATTTCAACCCTATCGCGCTTTATCGCGCTCGCGGTGGAACTCCAGGTAAATCGGCTTCCGCCCTTCGGTGAGGGCCTTGGCCTCATACCGGGTGGCTGGCCAATCGCCAGGGCGTTGGCTCCAATCGGCCGGGCGCCGGGCGGTCCAGCGAAACGCGCTGTGCCGGCGGATCGCCCCAAGGGTCCAGCCGATATAGGCCGGAATATCGCTTGCCACGCGCAATTGCCCACCTGGGCGGAGAAGACGCGCCATCTCGCGCAAGGTCCAATCGGATATGAAGCGGCGCTTGTGGTGACGGGTTTTGGGCCACGGATCGGGGAAGAGAATGTAGATAGCGCCAAGGCTCGCCTCGGGCAGGGCGAGAAAAAGCGTTTTTGCATCGGCACCGTAAAGGCGCACATTCTGCACGTCGTGTGCTTTAATTTGTGTGCAAATCTTCGCCACACCGTTGATGAAATATTCACATCCGATGAAGCCCGTCGATGGTGCCATGAGCGCTTGCGCCAGGAGGTGCTCACCGCCCCCATAGCCGACCTCAAGGGCAAGGTCTTGGACTGGGAGCGGTGCAAACAGGCCTTCGGGATGCGCAAGCTCAGCCTCCGACCTTGCGGTAATATCGACCGCCGGCAGGACCTGCGAAAGCGCGTCGCGCTGACTGGGTTTCAGCGCAACACCGCTGCGCCGCCCATAGACCTTGCCAAGGCCGCCGGCGATCGCATCGCCAAGCGGCGGCGTGGGTCCCGTTGGGTCAGACTTTGAGGCTCGTTTTGAGGTCATCGACGAGGTCGGTGCGCTCCCACGAGAACCCGCCATCGGCCTCCGGTTTCCTACCGAAGTGTCCGTAAGCGGAGGTGCGTGCATAGATCGGCTTTTGCAGATCGAGCTTTTCCCGGATCCCCCGCGGCGACAGGTCCATGACATCGACAAGGGCCGCTTCCAGCTTGGCCTCATCAACCTGGCCCGTCCCGTGGAGATCGGCATAGACGGCAAGGGGCTTTGACACACCGATGGCATAGGCAAGCTGGATGGTGCACTTGTCGGCCAGGCTGGCCGCGACAACGTTTTTGGCAAGGTAGCGGGCCGCATAGGCCGCCGAGCGGTCGACCTTGGTGGGGTCTTTGCCGGAGAACGCGCCGCCCCCATGGGGCGCGGCGCCGCCATAGGTGTCGACGATGATTTTGCGTCCCGTGAGCCCCGCATCCCCGTCCGGACCGCCGATCACGAATTTGCCGGTCGGATTGACGTAAAACTCATCCTCCGTACACATCCAGCCATCCGGCAAGACGGCGGTGACGAATGGTCTTACCGCCTCGCGCACCTCGTCTTGGCTCAAGCCCTCGATATGCTGGGTCGACACGACCACATTGACGCAAGATACCGGCTTGCCATCGACATAGCGAAGGGTGACCTGGCTTTTAGAATCCGGGCCGAATTGCGGGGCCGTCCCGTTGTGGCGGGCCTCAGCCATCGCCCGCAGGATCTGATGGGAATACTGGATCGGAGCCGGCATCAGGTCGTCGGTCTCCCGGCAGGCATAGCCAAACATAATGCCCTGGTCGCCGGCCCCTTCGTCCTTATTGCCGGCCGCATCGACGCCTTGGGCAATATCCACCGATTGTTGGTGCAGATGCACCGCGACATCGGCGGTCTTCCAGTGGAACCCGTCCTGCTCATAGCCAATATCGCGAACTGCCTCGCGCACCAGGCCCTCAATCACGTCTTTGGTGATGCTTTCAGGCCCGCGTACCTCGCCGGCGACAACCACACGGTTTGTCGTCGTCAGGGTTTCGCACGCGACCCGCGCTGCCGGATCGGCGCCGATATAGGCATCCAAGATCGTGTCCGAAATCCGGTCGCAAACCTTGTCCGGGTGGCCCTCCGAGACGCTCTCGCTCGTAAATACAAAGTCTTTGCGCATAGTCAGAGGTCCTCCGGGGATCAGGTCAGCGGTCGTGCTTGGAATGGGTTGGGCGGGGAAGGGATGCCGACATCGCGTTGCCCCAATCGGTTTTGCAACCCCGCGCGGGTTCTGGCAGGCGAAGGATTGGGGTGTCAAGCAGGCGGCCGCGATAGACGGGCTGACTAATCGAGGCCTTTCGTGCGCCGAAGCTTTTTCATTTTGCGCATAATCACGTCGCGTTTGAGGCGCGACAGGTAATCGACAAACAGCACCCCATCGAGATGGTCGACCTCATGCTGGAAGCAGGTTGCCAGCAACCCATCGGCCTCGATCTCCTGGCGCTCTCCGGTTTCATCCAAATAGGTGGCTCGGATCCTGGACGGGCGCTCAACCATCTCGAAGATGTTGGGGAGGGACAAGCACCCCTCCTCATAGGCGGCGCGTTCGTCAGATCGCCAGGTGATCTCCGGATTGATCAATTTAAGCGGCGCCGGCGGCGTGTCTTTATCGGAAATATCGAGCACGACGAGCCGCTGGTCGATGCCGACCTGGGGAGCGGCAAGGCCGATGCCGGGGGCGTCGTACATCGCTTCCAACATGTGATCGAGGGTGCGGCGGACCGTCTCGTCGATCGCCGCAACAGGCTTGGCGACCGATCGAAGGCGGGGGTCTGGTGCGATGAGGATCTCCAAACGGGACATCTGCGGGACTTAGGGCCCAGCCTTGGGCGTGGTCAACCAAGTGGGGCCAAAAACGCTTCTCCAACGACCGCGCCTGTGAGATAAGACCGCCGAGTAACGCGCTGATCGGCAACGATTTTATGGAATTTGACTGGAATAGACCGGCGCAAAGGCCGCGCCCAACGCGGCAAAGAGTTGGGTTTCCTGGCCGGTCTAAGTAATCTTCGAATGACTCCCGAGGGGGTCGGGCAGCGTTGCGGACCGGGTTAGGGCGCCACATTGTGATTGGGTTGCTCGCACGATGTGAGCTGTGTTGGCACGGGCGGTGAAAGCCAAAGCGGAGACGCGGTACGGGCCTGGAGAGCGCCCGGCGTCGCGAACTGGGGCTTCTGGAACACTAGGGCTTCTCGAATACTGGGACTTCTCGAATACTGGGGCTTCTAGAACGCTGGGGCTTTTAGAACAACGAGGGCGGAATGATTTTCGATCCATCGAATCTGTTGGTGATCACCGTATCGATTACGTTTGCCGGGGTCTTGGTCGCAGTTCTGTTGATCTGGATCGCGACCCGCGGCGCGAGCGATGCGCCGAAGGTCATGAACGAATTTCAGATCCGGGCCCGCAGCCTTGAGCAAACCGTCTCCCAACTCAGCGCAACCCAGTCTGAATTGTCAGGCCGGCTGAAGGCACTTGCAGACACCCAATCGGCCGGTCAGATCAGCCTGTCGCGCATGATGGAAGAGCGGCTCGACGAGGTGACCTACCGGATGAGCTCCTCGCTCACGGACACAGCCAGCAAAACCGCCGAAACGTTGGGCACGCTTAACACCCGGCTGAGCCTGATCGACGATGCCCAAAAGCATATCAGTGATCTTTCCAGAGAAGTTGTGAGCCTGCAGGACGTGCTGTCGAACAAACAAGCCCGAGGCGCGTTCGGCGAAATTCAGCTCGCCGATCTGGTGCAAGACGTGCTGCCACCCTCCGCCTACAGTTTTCAGCACACCCTCTCAAACGGGCGCCGCGCCGATTGCCTGATCCGGTTGCCGAGCCCACCCGGACCGATGGTCGTCGACAGCAAATTCCCGCTTGAGGGTTTTACCAGCCTGGCGCAAGCGGAAACGGAAGAAGCCTATCTCGCCGCGGAAAAGCAATTTCGAAGCACGATGCTAAGGCACATTGTCGATATTGCTGAGAAATACATCGTACCCGGAGAAACGGCAGATTCGGCGCTTTTGTTCCTGCCGTCCGAGGGCGTCTATGCCGCACTCCACAGCGATTTCATCGACATCGTGGAAAAAGCGTTCCGGGCCCGGGTTTGGATCGTCTCGCCAACGACCATGATGGCGACCCTCAACACCATCCGTGCCGTCATGAAAGATGCGACCATGCGCGAGCATGCTGACGTCATTCAAAAAGAAGTGGCGGTGATGATGGATGATGTGGAGCGGCTCAAAACCCGGGTCAGTAAGCTCCAGGGCCATTTCAGTCAGGCTGAACGGGATATCCGCGACATTCTGCATTCGACTGACAAAATCAGCCGAGCTGGGGAGCGAATTGAGGGCCTCAAAACCGAGGACCTTGCAACGGCGGGCGAAGCAAAACGCGCCCCTGAGAAACAGGCCGAGACATCGGCGCCGGCACGCGCCGGCGGCATGAACGGGGCCGGCGAGCCGGTCATCGCGTAAAGGGAGCGGGTGCCCAGCCCTTGCGCCAAGGCGCGGGGGACCAAAGCGCGGGATACCCCGTGGATCTCCTTTGCCTCCGACCCTAACCGGCAGCCTCCCTATGGTGGCTGCCTTTTTTGTTGGGTTGCGCTTGGACGACCCGCCCTGACGAAGGCTTGGCGCCACCGCGCTATCCCTTGGGGCCTTAAGCGCTTGGCAAGGTTTCGCCGCCTTCATAAACCGGACTTTTCCCAGGCTGATCGGCGCGATGCGCCTTCCAAGAAGGCGGTCGCCGTCCGCACACAGCGTTTGACCGAACCCAGCAGCCGAAAACAGGTTTTGAGTGTCATGATGCGGGTCCGGAGAATACATGCATTGACAAACTTAACCGCCCCATCGGATGCATTGATGAGATGACAGATCCGTCGAGAAGTCAGCCGCTCAAGATTTCGATTTACGCCCAGCATGTGGCGCTCTCCACGGCCGCGTTCTTGGTTCTCTTCGTCGGCGCGGCATGGTTGCTAATCCCGCGCGTTGATCAGCGCTTGTCTGCTCTGCAGGCTGAATTGCGCGAAGAAGCGGGCTATGTGGCTGTTGCGAAATTTGAGCGCTATTTGCGCGACCGCGAATTAGCCCTTCTGGATATGGCGGCAACGCCGCCCGTGCGCGAGGCTTTGGCGGCCGGTAAAGGTTCAGGCGAGGCGGCAGCGTTTGGGCTTGCCAATCACCGTCTTCTTGGGGCCGAAATAGGCCTGACGCTCGTGGATGCCGCGGGCTCGGTTATCGCAGGCACACCCGCGGACGGAGGTCCCTCCGTTGGCTCGGTCTCTTCGCTTTTGCGCGGGGAGGAAACGGCGCTTGCTCGACCGGTTGAGGTGGGCGGTGTCGAGCGGCTTGACTTGGCTGTGCCTGTGACTGTCGATGGCCGCACGCAAGGGGTGCTCATTGCCTCGCTCGACTGGCGGTCGGAGATCGCAATTGCCCAGGAAGCTCCGGGGCGGACAACCGAGTTCGTGATCCACAGGGCAGGCTCGCTGGCCGCCCCCGCGCGCGAAGCGCAGCAAAGCCAGGCGATCGATGTGTTCCCCCTCGATCGGTATGGCCTCAGCCTCGAAAGCCGGGTTTCTAAAGCCGCACTGACCCGCGAACGCAATAGCGTTGCCATCGATTTCATCATCGTTCTGATTGTCGGAAGCTTGGCTTTTTATGCTGCGCTTTTGGTGGTCGGGCGGGTTCTCGTTGTGCGCCCTGTGCGAGAACTTGAGCAGGCCCGCACGGCCCTCGAACAAACCGTGGAGGGGATCGGCCAAACCGACGAGGAGGGCCACTTTACCTTCGCCAATGCCTCGTTGGCGACAACGTATGGGTACGAACCTGGTGCCCTGCTCGGCCGCCCATGGCTTGACCTCATCATCGACCGGGATCGGGAACGTGCGCGGGCGAGCTTTTCCGAGATCGGGAGCAAGGGATGCGTTTCAATTGAGGTCATGGGCTTGCGCGGCGATGGCTCGACCTTCCCTGTTCTGATGACCTTCGTTGTGCGACAATCCGAAGGGGCAGGGGCCCAGGGATATTTCTGTTTTATCCGTGACATGACCGAACAGCGCAGCGCTGAATTGGCCCTAAAGGTCGCCAATGATTTGCGCCATATCGTCATGGATGAGAGCCCCGATGTGATCTTCGTAAAAGACCCCGACTTCCGGATCGTCGATGCCAACCCGGCTTTCATGGCACTCTACCCACCTGAAAAACGAGACAAAGTCATCGGGTATACGACCCTTGAGGAGTACTCGGAGGAAGACGCCAGTCAATTTCTTGAGCAAGACAAGATCGCCTTTAAAGAGGGCGAGTCCCTTGTGATTGAGGCCATTGATTTTCCAGACGGGCGACGGCGCACGCTCTCAACCCGCAAGACCCGCTTTGAGGATGCGGACGGCAACCAATTTATTCTGGGTGTCGGCCGCGACATCACTGATACCCAGGACATGCTCGACCGGGTAACGGACGCGAATATTGAGCTTGAGCGCTTTGCTTTTGTCGCCTCCCATGACTTACAAGAGCCGCTCCGCATGGTCATCAATTATACCGGCCGTCTAGAAGAAAAGTATGCTGATCAACTCGATGAACGGGCACAAAAGTACATCGATTTCGCGACCGACGGGGCCCGTCGTATGCGGGCTCTGATCGACGATTTGCTCGCCTATTCCAGAATTAGCCAAGAGGCGGAGCGGCGAGAGCCCTTCGAGGCGCGCGAGGGTGTCGACCAGGCGATGCTTAACCTCGAAGAGGCGATCAAAGAGACCGGCGCTGAGGTGACGGTGGGCGAGCTGCCACGGGTCAGTGGCAATGCGGTCCGCTTCTCCCGCCTCATGCAGAATCTGATTGGCAACGGACTTAAATATCAGGCCAAAGGCGCTGTCCCGCGGATCGGTGTCTCAGCCGAGCGGCGCGCCGATGACTGGGTGTTTATGGTTGCTGACAACGGCATCGGCATTGACGAAAAATATCTTGAACAAATCTTCGAGCCATTCCGCCGGCTGCATAATCACAGCCAATTTGCCGGGACAGGGATCGGCTTGGCGGCTTGCCGCAAAATCGTTCAATCCTGGTCAGGACGGATTTGGGCAACATCCACTCTCGGCGAGGGGGCCACATTTCACTTCACGATCCCGGTTGACCCGACCGTCGAGGAAACAGAGGCAGCATAAAAATGACCAAGCGTGGACGGCCGGTAGAGATTTTGCTGGTGGAGGACAACGAGGGCGATATCCTTTTAACGCAAGAAGCGTTTGAGGACGCGAAAATCCGCAACAGCATTCATATTGCGCGCGATGGGGAGGAAGCGCTCTCCATGCTTCATAAGCAGGGCCCGCATGCCTTCCTGCCCGACTTCGATCTGATTTTGCTGGATTTAAATTTGCCGAAGATCGACGGCAAGCAAGTGCTCCAGGACATCAAGAACGACGATCGGTTGCGGCGCGTGCCGGTGGTTGTGATGACCACATCGAGTGCCCAACGCGATATTGTAGAGTCCTACAATCTGCATGCCAATTCTTATGTCATGAAGCCGATCAGTTTCGAATCGTTCAAAGAGATTGTCAGCGCGATTGAAGATTTCTGGTTCTCAGTCGTCGTGCTACCGCCGGGTACAGAAGATGGTGGCGAGTGAGGCTGATCTTATGTGTAGAGGTCATCTTCATACCAACCTCACACAACGCGGCTTTGAGGTGAAACCCCATGACGACTGATGCCAATCTGAAAGAAGAGTTTGAACGGTTCGTCTACAATGTATCCCACGATCTCGGCACACCAATCCGGCAGATCGGGCAATTGCTGGACTTGTATCAATCGCTCGACGGTCGGCCTGACAAAGCCGAGCGGCGGGCACAACTGCTCTCCATGGTCGGGGAGTGTGCGAGCGAAGCCGATAAAATGCTGGAGGCTTTGGTTTATCTATCCCGGCTCAGTACCCGGGGCATGCCCATGGCAGCCCTTGACCTTGGGCCTGTACTTGCCGAGGCGGCAGACCTGGCCAAAGCCTCGCACCCGGCCGGCGATGTCGCCCTCGATTTCCCAGATCCAATGCCTCCCCTCGTCGGCAGCCGCAACCATTTGGTGCGTGCCTTCGAGGCGCTCATTGACAATGGATTGAAGTTTCACAAACCCGAGACGCTCGCCGACGTGCATTTAAGCGTCAGGCAAGAGGGTGCGGGAGCGGTCGTTGAGATAAACGATGCAGGCATCGGCATCGATCCTCAGTTTGCCGAGGATGTGTTTACGATCTTCAGGAAGCTCCAGCCCCGCCACGATTATGCTGGCGTCGGGGCAGGATTGAGCCTTGCCAGGGCGGTGATTGAGGGCCATGGCGGCACGCTCATTTGTATCCCCGGCGCGGGGCAAACCCGGTTCGAGCTTCGGCTCCCGCTTCAGACCGAGGGGGAATAGCGTGCGCCCCCCTCGCGTGGGTTTGACGCAAGGGGGCTCCCAGCGAATACCTATCGGCGACCTTTAAGGGCGAGGCTTGCCGCCTCTTGCCCCAATCCCCACTGGGCGGCGAGCTTCATCGTGCGCGCATCGGCCTCCACGTCATTGGGCCCGAGGACTGAGGGTATCTTGCTTTCGTGCAATGTCCTTGCGATCAGCTCGCCCAACACAGCTTGTAATTCGTTCAGTGTGCTTGGCTTTACAATATAGGTGCAAGCACTCCTGATCAGACTGCGGTGGAAGTCTGCCCCATCGCTCGATTGGGTGAGCATGGCAACGCGGGTGCGCTGGGTTTTTGGCCGGCCCCGGAGCTTTGACAGAAAGTCAAAGCCATTGAGCCCCGGCATGTTGATGTCGGCGAGGATGAGGTCGGGCCGGACCCGATTCTCCTCCAGCAGGGTCAGGGCCACTTGGCCGCTGGGCGCGCACCACACCTGGCCAACCTGAGGCAAGGTTTGCAAACAGGCGTCGATCAAAAACGCGTCCCATTCATTGTCCTCAACGCACAGCACGTTCGCCTTGCGCGGCGCGCTTGTCACGCGGCCCGGTTTTGAGGGCGCTGCGGTGGTCTTGGGTTGTGGTAAGAGCATGTCAAAGTCGACCATCGGTTTTCCTCCCGCATTTTTGTGGTGTGCAGAAGGATCCCGCTGAAACCTGAAATTGTGGTAAATAATTGTTTATCGTGGCAATAAGGAAGGTAAACGTCTCTTCAAACTCATTTATAAAGTGTAGTCGTGTGCATTGTATTTGATTTAAATAATTTGGTTTTCAATTATTGATCTCCAGACGGACGACGGGCTGCGAACGCGGCAGACAAGGTGCCCCCATCTAGATAGTCGAGCTCGCCCCCCACAGGCAGGCCTTGGGCAAGTCGTGT
>JBCDJA010000054.1:0-10006 GCA_038748465.1 Pseudomonadota bacterium | reverse complement strand
CTCGCAGAATCTGCGAGCTGGCAATGGGTGGCCGGATGCGGGGCGGACGCGGCCCCCTATTTCCGAATTTTCAATCCGATGCTTCAGGCCGCGAAATTCGATCCAGGCGGAGAATATATTCGCCGCTGGGTGCCAGAGCTAAAAGACCTGCCAACCAAGCACCTTTATGAGCCATGGGCTGCCCCGGACACACTCTTAAAGTCAGCCGGCGTGGTCTTAGGTGAGACCTACCCAAAACCGATTGTCGACCATAAAGAAGCCCGAAAGCGAGCGCTTGATGCCTTCGACAAAGTCAAGCAGGCGGCCTAAAACGGGCACGGGGATGAAGGCGCCAGCCGGCCGATGAGGGGAGTTGCAAGCTACGATGAATAAACCGTTCCTCCGTACAGGATCTGAAGAGCCGAAACGGCTCAATATCGCGGTTGTTGGCGCCGGCATTTCCGGCCTTGGCGCGGCCTGGCTGCTTTCAAAAAACCACGCCGTGACCCTGTTTGAAAAAGACGACAGGCTTGGCGGGCACGCCAATACGGCCACCGTCGATTATGACGGAAAGGAGATCCCGGTCGACACGGGCTTTATTGTCTACAACCGGACCAATTATCCAAACCTCATTGCCCTCTTCGACCGCCTTGGTGTTGCCACTGAGGCAAGCGATATGAGCTTTTCCGTCAGCCAGCGGAGCGGCGGGTTTGAATGGGCATGGGCTGGCGACCGCCCAGTCGCGATTTTTGCGCAAAAGCGCAATGTACTGAACTTAAAATTCTATTCCCTAATCGGTGAGATCCAGCATTTCCGGCGCCAGGGGCTTCACGCCCATCTGAGCGGCAACCCGCCCACGGGCTCGCTTGAGGACTTTATCGCCGGCCTTGGGCTGTCTGACGCCTTCCGCACACAATATCTCCTCCCGCTCGGGGCAGCGATTTGGTCAAGCCCCGGACGATCGATCCTCGACTTTCCCGCTGAGAACTTCCTCCGTTTCTTTTTCAACCACCACCTTTTGAGCCTTGGCAAAGCCCATTGGCGCACGGTTACGGGCGGCTCGCAATGCTATGTCCGCAAGGTCACCGGCGACATGGATGCGGAAATCCGGCAAGGGGTCGGTGTGACACGGGTTGTGCGCCGGGAAGACGGTGTGGAGCTGACGCTGAGCGATGGCAGCACGCAGCCCTTTGACCAGGTGGTGCTCGCCACCCATAGCGACCAAGCCCTCAGCCTTCTCGATGAGCCAGATGCCGACGAAAAGCGCCTTTTGGGTGCGCTGCGGTATTCAGACAACAAAGCATATCTGCATCGCGACCAGGCCCTGATGCCCCAAAGGCGAGCGGCTTGGGCCTCGTGGAATTCCATTTCCAAGGGACGCGGCGAGAGCACAGGCCCGGTCTTTGTGTCCTATTGGATGAACCGGCTACAAAACATCGACAAATCGACCCCGCTGTTTGTCAGCCTCAACCCTGACGAGCCCCCACGCGAGGCGCTGACCTTTTCTGAGTACACATACGCCCATCCCCAATTTGACCGAGCCGCAATTGAGGCTCAGCGCGGGCTGGGGCTTATTCAGGGGCGGCGGGGTGTTTGGTTCTGCGGCGCCTATTGTGGTAACGGGTTTCATGAGGACGGTCTGTCCGCCGGGCTCGATGTCGCCGAAGCGCTGGGCGGCGCCTTGCGGCCTTGGGCAGCGCAACAAACCGATCGAATGGATACCCGTGTGGAAACGGCCTATGCACCGGCCGCTGAGTAACCGAACCGCGCCGCAGCTGCCTTGGGGGGACAAAGGGGGCGCCCTTTTTGCCGGCACGGTCATGCATGCCCGGCTTGCCCCGGTGCATCATGCCTTTCAGTACCGGGTTTACCTCTTGATGGTCGACATCGACCGTATCCAAGAGGCGACGAAACGGCTTCGTCTTTTATCTTATAACGCCCCCGGATTATTTTCCTTTCAGGACAAGGATCACGGGCCCCGTACGGGCGACGCGCTGCGGCCTTGGGTTGATGAGACACTGCGTGCGGCCGGCCTCACGCCGCCGGCTGGCCCCGTTGGCCTCCTCTCTTTTCCGCGCCTCTTCGGCTATGTGTTCAACCCGATTTCGGTGTTTTATTGCTATGGCGATGACTTATCCCTCAGGGCTCTGATCTATGAGGTCAACAACACCTTTGGCGACACCCACGCCTATGTGGTGCCCGTGGACCGACCAACCGAGGCAGACCGCGCAGTGCCCTTCCATGGCCACTGGGCGGAAAAGCAAATGCATGTCTCCCCGTTCTTCGACCTTGACATGGCCTATGCCTTCCGCATTCAGGATCCGGGAAAGACCGTGCGCCTGACGGTGCGCAACGATGCAGCGAAGGGCCCTGTGCATATTGCAACGCTCAATGCCGCACGCCGCCCACTGACCGACGGCCACCTCGCCCGGCTTTTTGCAACGCACCCGCTCATGACCGTGAAAGTCACCGGCGCGATCCATTGGGAAGCGTTTCGGCTTTGGAGGAAGGGCGTGCGCTATCGCCGGCGCCCAGAGCCGCGCCCGCAAACCCTCAGCATGGGACATCGCGGCAGCCGGCCTGGCCTTTCCTTCTCATCGACCGATCCATCCCTTGCTTTGCAAGATAGTCAGGAACATGACAGGTTTCCGCTTCGGGAGCCTGGTCCTGTGACAAGGAGTTAATCACCATGAGTTTGCAGCCCCTTGGCGAGACTTGCATGCCGCCCCATACGGACCGCGACCCAGCCACGATCGAACGCGTCAGCGCCAACTCCCCGCACCGGTTGGGCGGTTACCCCGCCAGCTTTCGGGTCGGCTTTCGGATTGTCCGAAACCTCGCCTGGGGATCGTTATTGGTGCACATGCCGGACGGACGCTCGTTCCTGTTTGGCACGGCAGAACCAAACACCGATGAGGCGCGCGGTATCGTCTGGGTGAACGATGCAAATTTCATGGCCCGCGTCTTCTCCCGCGGCGGCATCGGTTTCGCCGAGGGATTTATGGAGGATGCGTGGAATACGCCCGATCTTGAGGCCGTTACCCAGGTTGTTTCGCGGAATGTCGATCTGTTTTCGGCGACCCATGGGGGCTCGCGGCTGCGGCGCTGGGCCTTTAACCTCCTGCATCTTCTTGCCCGCAATTCCAAAGCCGGTTCGCGCCGCAACATCGCCTACCATTACGATCTGGGGAATGACTTTTACAGCGCCTGGTTGGACCCCTCCATGACCTACTCCTCCGCTCGCTACGGCAAAGACGATGAGAGCCTGGAGGCAGCCCAGGCTAACAAATATGCGTCCCTTGCGGACCTTCTCACCCTTGAGCCGGAGCACCATGTGCTCGAGATCGGATGTGGCTGGGGCGGCTTTGCCGAATATGCGGCGCGCGAGATCGGCTGTCAGGTTACTGGCATCACGATCAGCCAAGAGCAGCATGATTTTGCGGTGGCGCGCATCAAACGCGCTGGCCTTGAGGACAAAGTGACGATCAAATTTTGCGATTATCGCGACATCGAAGGGCAATTCGATCGGGTGGCATCCATCGAGATGTTCGAGGCTGTCGGGGAGCAATATTGGCCGACCTTCTTTGATAAGATCGATCAGGTATTAAAGGCAGGCGGCAAGGCCGGCCTACAAATCATCACAGTGCCGGACAAACTCTTCCAGCATTATAAGGCGCATACAGATTTTATTCAGAAATATATCTTTCCAGGGGGCATGCTACCAAGCCCTGGCGCTCTGAGAGACAATGTCTCGAAGGCCGGCCTGCAATGGCTCGACAGCGTAGCCTTCCGACACGATTATGCGCGCACCCTCCTCACGTGGCATGAGCGGTTTTTAACCGCCTGGCCGCGGCTGGAGCCAATGGGTTTTGATGAGCGCTTCAAGCGGATGTGGCAATTCTATTTGTGCTCGTGCGCGGCAAGCTTCCGGTCCGGCAACGCCGACGTTATCCAGGTAAGTCTCGCAAAGGCATGAGCGAGACGCCCGTGCCAGCACCCGGCAAGCCCAGCAGCGCAGGCGCAGCCGCCATCCCGCGCTTATCGCTCCGCAGATTGCTCGCCTATGGGGCGCCTGGCCTGCCCCTCGCTGGGCTGACCCTGCCGGTTTATATCTTTTTGCCGACGCTTTATTCCGCTGAGGTGGGTTTGAGCCTGGCCTTAGTCGGCCAGCTTCTCCTCCTTGTACGGATTGCCGATGCTATTTCCGATCCCCTGATCGGTTTTTTAAGCGACCGCACGCCCTCCCGCTTTGGGCGACGCAAACCGTGGATGCTGGCAGGGCTACCGTTTGCCATGGCGGCGATCTACTTCCTCTTCACGCCGCCGGACACGGCAGGACCGGCTTATTTGTTCGGCTGGAGCCTGGTGCTAACGGTCGCCTGGACCATGATAATCGTCCCCTACAACGCTTGGGGCGCCGAAATGTCGCCCGATTATAACGAGCGCACGCGCATCACTGCCTATCGTGAGGGCTTTATTATTACGGGCACTTTGGTTGCCTCGGCTTTGCCCACAATTTTGTCAGCTCAGGGACTGGAGGGTGTGCGCGAGCATGCGGCGGGTCTGGCACTCTTCCTCATTCTCGCCCTCCCGCTTGCTCTTACCCTCGCCTTTGTGACGGTGCCTGATCGGGCCTATGTACGCAAGACGAGCCTCTCTCTACGCAAAGGCCTGGCGCTGCTGAGCCAAAACGCGCCCTTTCGGCGCATCTTGCCGGCCTATTTTCTGAGCGGGATCGCCAACGGGCTTCCGGCCTCACTCTTTATTCTGTTCGCAACCCATGTCTTAGAGCGGCCGGACAGCTACGGCCCGTTATTGCTGCTTTATTTTCTCGCGGGATTTGCCTCAATTCCGATTTGGTTCACCTTGTCGAAGCACCTTGGTAAGCACCGCACCTGGTGCATCGCTATGATTATGACGTGTGCAGCCTTTGCCCCGGTTCCGTTCCTGATCGGACCGGAGGATTACACGCTCTTCTTGGTGATAACGGTCATCACCGGCTTCGGGGTGGGGGCCGATTTGTCGCTACCGGCCGCCACCTATGCAGATGTCGTGGACGAGGACCGGCTACGGTCCGGGGAGCAACGCACGGGCGTTTTCTTTGCCGCCTGGGGCTTTGCGACCAAGGTCGCTCTGGCCCTTGCGGTGGGGATTGGCTTTCCCATCCTTGCCACGTCCGGTTTCGACGCGGCTGCCGAGGTTGGGAGCAATTCGGACAGAGCGGTGTTTGTGTTGGCGTTGCTCTACGCCGGAGCCCCGGTGGTCCTGAAGCTTGCCGCTGTCGCGCTGATGTGGTCCTTCCCGATTGACCGGGAACGCTATGAGGAAATCAGGCGACAACTCGATGAGCACCAGGGTGAGGCACCCGCTTAGGGCAGACCTCGACGTCGCATTTGCATAGCCTTTATTTGTATGGGGAGAGTCTGTGCGCTTCTTGTGCAACCATTGCCCGGAATTGCTCCATTACTAATCTGCCGCGAGGTGAGTGCGCTAACCGGCGCCTTCCTGGCCTTGCCCTGGCCCGGGGCTTTTTCGTTTGTGCCAACCGGTCGCCCGCCGAACGAGCGTCAAATAAAGTCCGCGGGGCAGCATGTTAAGGGCCTTTAACGTCCAGGTGAACCGCTTGGGGAACGACAGCTCAAAGCCTGGTTTTTTCAGCCCAGCAACAATAATGCCGGCCGCTTTGTCTGCCGAGACCATGGCAGGTTTTGGAAAGTCGTTGCCCTCTTGGGCCGGCGTGTCCACATAGCCCGGATTAATCACCGACACGCGCACTCCCCAGGCTGCAAGTTCGATGGCCAAAACCTGAGCCAAATTGATAAGCCCCGCCTTCGTGGCTCCGTAGGCCGCGCACATTGGCAAACCACCATACCCGGTCACGGAGGAAACAAGTGCGATGTGCCCCTGCTCCCGGGCCACCATATGCTCGATCAGCGGCGCCAGGCAAAAGGCTGTGCCATTGAGATTGATGTGGATTGTCCGTGCAAAAATCGCCGTATCAAACGAGGGCGCGTCGAGGCGCTCGTAGATACCGGCATTGAGGATGGCAAGCGCAATCGGCCCATGCGTTGCCTCAATGGATGCAACGATCTCGGCCATGCGGGCTTCATCTGTGATGTCTCCGGCAAAGGCGTGGACTGAGCCTTTGAGGGGAGTGGTGTCAGCGACCAGACTGTTGAGCGCGCTTTCGTTTCGTGCTGTGGCGGCCACCGTCCACCCCTCAGCCGCCATTTGATACGCGGTCGATAACCCAATACCTGAGCTTGCGCCCGTGATCCACACAACACCGTCAGACGGTTTCATAATTCGATCTGCCATGGTGATCCCCTAACGCTCGATACCGATGGATTTAAAAAACCGCGCGGCCTGGCCTTTAAGGTGGCTTTGTTCGCCTTTGTCCATGCGGTCGAGATTGCGGTAAATCATCGACATTCGCTGATTGCTACGAAGCTTATCCTCGTGCTCCATTAAAAAGTTCCAGTACAGATAATTGAATGGACACGCATCTTCGGTCATTTTTTCCTTCACCGAATACCGGCAGCCTTTGCAATAATCAGACATGCGATCGATATATTTTCCGCTCGCGGCATAGGGTTTGGAGGCTAAAACACCGCCATCGGCGAACAAGGCCATGCCATGGGTATTGGGCAGCTCTACCCATTCATAGGCATCGGCATAGACAACCAGATACCATTCATTGACCGCCTCAGGATCGATCCCGGCAAGCAGGGCAAAGTTGCCGGTGACCATCAAACGCTGGATGTGATGGGCGTAGGCATTATCGCGGGTTTGGCCGATCGCCTCCTGCAGGCACACTAGATCGGTTTCTGCCGTCCAAAAGAAATCCGGTAGCGGACGGTCCGCTTCAAAATAATTTGTCGATTTGTATTCAGGCATTTTTAGCCAATAGATGCCGCGGATATATTCGCGCCAGCCGATAATTTGCCGGATAAACCCCTCGGCCGCATTCAGCGGTACCCCGCCATCCCAATACGCCGCTTCGACGGTACGGCACACTGCCAAGGGATCGAGAAGCCCTGCATTGATGTATTGCGACAAAAGCGAGTGAAACAAATAGGCTTCGCCCGTTTTCATCGCATCCTGGAAATCACCGAAACGAGGCAAACAATCCTCGACGAACGCCTCAAGCGCGGCCTCAGCATCCTTCGCGGTCACGGCAAAGCCAAACCCCTCAAGCGAGCCAAAGTGATTGCCAAACCGGGTGTCGACAAGGTCCAGAACCTCTTGGGTTATCGCGTCGGGCTCGACCCGGAAGCGCTCCGGAAGCTGCATATCTTTTGGCAATTTCTTGCGGTTGTCGGCGTCGTAATTCCATTGCCCGCCCACTGGCTTATCGCCGTCCATCAGCAAGCCGGTCGACCGGCGCATATCGCGATAAAAATACTCCATACGGAGCGCCTTACGGCCCTTGGCCCAGGCGGCGAATGTGTCGTGGGTACACAGAAAGCGACCGTCGGGTCGAATATCGACCGGCTTTTCGAGGGTCTTTTTCCAGGTCTTCATCGCCTCCAACAGGCGGTGCTCGCCTGGTTCGGTGATCACAAGGCGATCGAAGTCACCGGACTTCAAGGCGCGCTTCACCTCACCGAGGAGGCTGCCTGTGTTTTTTTTGTCATCGAGACGCGTGTAGGCAACCTCATAGCCGTTTGCCTGCAACGCTTGATGGAAATGCCGCATCGCAGAGAACAAAAAGGCGATCTTTTTTTTGTGATGGCGAACATAGGTCGCCTCCTCGGTGACCTCGGCAAGAAGCACCAGATCACCGTCCGCGTAATCGCTCAGGCATGAGATGGATTTGCTTAGTTGATCGCCAAGGATCAAGCGCAATGCGGCCATGGCGTCAATCAGGCCTCATCAATCCACAGCAGCCAAAGACGTGATATCGCCCGCGGCGCCCTGGAGTTGGTAGGTGATTAACTTGCCTTTCCCATCGAAAGCGCACTTCACCCAGCGGCCCGCCTCATCGTACCACAAAAACAGATCAATCTTGCTACGGACAACATATTTCGTGGCCTCAACGCTGCCGGCATCTGTTTCTACTTGTTCTGTCCCAAGATTTTCAATCTCGACATCGAGCGGAAGACCCGATTGAGACGAGATCAGCCTCGCCTGTTCAATCGTGGCTTGGTTCCAATAGGTTGTTGGGATGGGGCCGGCATCGATAACGCCTGTGAAGTTCGACCCTTCGATCGATATCCCCGCATCGGTGCGCTTTGCACTCATCGTCAGGTCTTCACCGTCATCATTGGTTGTCGAGGTCATCCTCACAAAACCATCAGCATCCCACACTTCTTGGCCTTCGTGGGTGTAGCGAAAAACCGGGATCGGTCCGACTTTCACCTTCAAATCGATGTCAATGTCGACGGTCAATCGCTGCCCGTCTCGCCAGAAGCGCAGCACATGGGTGCCGATCTCGGCATCGCCGCGAAACACCTTAAATGACAATTCGTCATCGGCCGGAACACCCGGAAAGGCGGTCTCGCCAGCAAGGGCAGCGCCTGAAAGGCTCAAGGCAAAAAACGTCGTAACGAGTGCAGCTCGGTCCAACATGGTGGGTCCAATCCTCCGTCGACCAGGAAGTAGGCATAATCGCCCCGTTCGCTTACACCAAATACGGGCGTAAGGGGGTGACGGATCGATAACGAAGGTGTCAGAAGCGGCTCAGGCCGTTGAGGAACAGTCCCAACACGCCGGTAAAGCGACACGGCGCTTCGAGCACGATGAGACAGATGCAATCCTCATCAGGGTCGGCAACGGGACGGTGATGCACCGAAGCGTCGGCAACACTCATGTCTCCGCGCAGAAAGTGCCCCGTCTCATCTTTATAGCCGCCCCACAGAACCAGCGTCAGTTCCCGGCCCTCATGGGTGTGATGAGGCATCGCCGCGCCCGCCTTAAACCGCATCAACTTTGTCTTGGATTTGTCGGCGAATTGGGGAAGCGGAAACTCTTTTAAACCGGGCATGACAGTGCGCCAGGGCACCTGGTCAAGCCCCATCCCGACATGCGCAGCCAGCGGCTCCGGGATCACGAAATCCACCGACGAGGCCGCCGGTTCCCCCTCACGCGGGGATCGCGGCTCCAGCACGTCGAGGGTCGCCTGAAGGTCGAAGCGCTCGTCCTCGATCGCTTGACTCTGCTCAAGATCGAGGAGCATACCGCCGACGGACTCGACCGCGCGGACTGTGCGCCTCGCTTGCGGCTTGAGGGCAAGATGGGAGGCCACCAAGAGCGTGCTGCTTTCGCTCAAGGCGCCGGCGCCATACTCAATCAGAACGTCATCAACCTGCGTCTGCATCGCTGTGTCACTTTTCCGTGAATTATGGTGGCGATACGCGCATATCCGCGAACCGGATCAGTATATCGACCCTCGAAAAGCAACAAAAGGTGATACAAGCGCATGTCGTAAGGCCCTGATTTGGTTGGGGGATTATTATGGACAAAGATTGGTCCCCGCCCGGGGCTCAACAAAAACCGAGTGTGTCAACAGGATTGTTTCAAATGGCGCTTCCCCCGTCTTTTTCCTCGGCCCTGGCACGCGGGCGCGCGCTCGACCCGCGCCAGGTCCGCAACCCGCGCCGGGTTCGCGACCCGCGCCGGGTTCGCGACCCGCGCCGGGTTCGCAACCCGCAATCCATGACGTCTGACACACCATCCGAGCCTGCGGCCCCGGCGGGCGAAGCGCCAGACGCCTTAGCCGCCTTTCGCGGTCCCTTTGACCTGGAAAACGCGACGCTGGAGGCGTTGGACGTCCCCTATAAAGGATACGGCGAGATGCGCCGCTATGTTGTGCGCCATGACCACTATGATGGTGGGCGTTCTGACGCGTTGAGCCGCGAGTGCTTCGTCACCGGCAATGCGGTCTTCCTGCTCCCCTATGATCCGATTGCCAATACCGTGCTCCTTGTTGAGCAATTTCGCGTTGCTCCCTTTGCCCAAGGTCTCAATCCGTGGATGTTTGAGGCCATTGCGGGCCGATTTGAGCCGGGGGAGTGCGAGGCCGATG
>JBCDJA010000053.1:0-10011 GCA_038748465.1 Pseudomonadota bacterium | reverse complement strand
TTGGCACATGAGCACGCCGGCTTCGTGACCGGTGCAACGCTGACGGCCAACGGGGCGCAGTACATCGCAGGGTGACGTGGTTTTTGGGGGCGCGAGACGGTTGCCGCGTCCCCAATATCGCCATAGTCGCCGGGCATCCCTCTTGTCCATGAAAGCGCAGACGGCCTCAGCTCCTCACCTCCCGCGTTTGACGCGCCTGGCCCCGCTCGGGGCGGTGGTAATGCTGATCGTTCTTGTCGTCGCCGGCTTTGACGAGCGCGACCGGTCAGCCCCGCCGGTTGTCTATTATTCCGGGGCCCAAGGTGCCGAGGGCTTCGTGCTGGATCAGTCCTCCCGCAATCCGCGCCTCAAAATGGATGGCTCGCCCGAGATCTTTGTGCTTGAGGCCCATCCCAGCACGCGGGGCCAGGTGATTATGCAAGAAGGCAATGGCGGCCCGAGCCTCAGATTATCGCCGCTGGGCGGCGGCACTCTCTACAACGGCATTGCCCCGTCCTCGGGTGCCCCTTTCGGCACCGAGCGCTCGGCCCAGCCGCTCCGGCTTGCCCCTCGCTCGCGCGACCAGGCCATGCAGCTGGGCGATGACCTGGCAGCCCAGTTGAGCGCGCGGCATGGGCTCAACATCGCTGTCGACGCGGACTGGGCGCAGATCCCGCAAACGGGGCCCCGCCCGTCGGTGTTGGCCGATGCCATCGAAATTGCCGGGCTTGCTCTGAACCGCTTGGCAGCAGACCCCCTGGCGCGATCGGCTGCCGCGGAGCGCCTCACGACGCTTCGGTTTGAGGAGGGCAGGTCGGTGGGACTTGCGCTTCAGGCGGATACCTTGACCGTCACCATCAAGCCAGCGGACGGCCTTGAGGGGCGGCCCTCGTCTTTCCGAATCGTGGGGTATCTCGAAGGCGCACTTTAGGGGAGGCGCGCCATGGTGAGGCCGCGTGACAAGGGCGCCGCTGGGCCGGCCCCGCACCGTCACCTTGTAACCGATCGCCCACCCTGTTGGCGCGAAACCCTCTGGCGCAAAACGCGGGGCGGAATCGCGCTCTTGACGATCGCGCTCTTCTTTGCGGCAGCCGGGCTCGGGACCCCACGAGCGGAGGCCGCTTCCCTTCAAGACAAGCGCCATCACGCCGCCCAACAAGCCGCATTCGACCGTGAGACCGACTTTACAAACGAGCTGTGCGGAACGGCGCTGACCGCAAAGCTCGATTGGGAGAGCCTGTCCCAGGAGCCGCTCACCGCCACCTCCAACCTTTACACCCAGTGCGGTGTTGCCTTGAGTGCGCTTGAAAAGCTGTGCCGGTGCGGGCGGTCGAGCGTGGTGCGTGAGCGGATCAATCACCTCACCTGCGAGGGCGGGCCCCAGCGAGGGCTAACCTTGCAAGCGGGCCAGCTCGCCTACACGATCGCCCCTGATGGGCAAACGGACTACGATTTCATTCTCGATTTTTTGACGACAATGCTTGACGTGGACAGCTGCTAACGAGCCTTCGCACGAGGCGCTGGCCCCGCCAGTTGGCGCTGGCCCCGCCAGTTGGCTCTGGATCGGCGGCTGGCGTCGGCCGCTCTGAGGGCCCGGGCAGGTTACCCTTGGCGCGGCTTTGGGAACCAATCGGGCGGGGCAAGCTCAAATCCCGCGAACTCAAAACCGGGCGCCACGGTACAACCGACAAGGGTCCATTCCCCTAAGCTTTCGGCGGTCTGCCAAACGCCGGGCGGCACCACGACCTGGGGCTGTTGCCTTGCCTCAAGGGCCGATCCAAGACGATAGGCAGCCGCATCGTGCCCATCGGGCGAGAGGGTGAGAGCCAAGGGCGCCCCCGCATAATAATGCCAGATCTCGGCGGCATCGACCCGGTGCCAATGGGAGACCTCGCCGACCTGCAGCAAATAATAGATGGCCGTTCCAACCGAGCGTCCGTCTACTGCATGTGTGTCCCGAAAGGTCTCGCGAAAGTGCCCCCCCTCGGGATGGGGCTTGAGCCCAAGGCGGTCTATGAGGTCGGCTGCCTTCATTCTCTTTCCTTAGAAATTATCTTTCCGCAGACGGATTTCTGCGAAGACATCCGCATCCCCTGCATCGTCCATCGCCAAGGTCTCGCGGATGGAGGCATCGTGCGGCCGCACAAAGGGGTTTGTCTGCCGCTCAAGACCGATTGTGGTCGGAATGGTTGGCCGGCCCGCCGCGCGCAGGGCCTCAATGTCGGCTTTGCGGGTTCGCAGCCCCGGATTATCGGGATCGACGGTGACAGCAAACCGGGCATTACCTTCGGTGTATTCGTGGCCGCAAAACACCTTTGCCCCGTCGGGCAGCGCCATGAGCTTTTGCAAGCTCTCCCACATTTGCAGCGCCGTGCCCTCAAGCAGGCGCCCGCAGCCTAACGCGAAGAGGGTGTCGCCCACAAAGGCAAGCTGATCGCGCGCAAAGTAGTACGCGATGTGGTCGAGCGTATGGCCGGGGGTCTCGATCACCCGGGCCTCGGTCCCGCCAAAGGCCACGCTGTCGCCTTCGCGCACGCCCCGGTCCATCCCGGGGATCGGCACCTCGCCGTCCTCGGGGCCGATAATGGTGCAGGCGGTCCGCTCTTTAAGGAGGTCGTTACCCTGGGTATGGTCCCAATGGTGATGGGTCGTGAGGATGTGGGTGAGTGCCCATCCCTTAGCTTCGAGCTGGCGCAGAATTTCCTCCCCATCGGGCGCGTCGATGGTGGCGGTCTGGCCGCTGTCGGGATCGTGGATCAGATAGCCGTAATTGTCCTCAAGGCAGGGAAATTGATGGACTTTGAGGGCCATGGGGCGCGTTCCTGTTGCTTGGTGCTCGGGTTTGGGGTGCCGGGTCGTTGAGCCGGCGTTTCAAGGGGCGTGCTCTCGTGCCCTAGCATTCTTTCGGCCTCAGGGCGCGGCGCCTTTGCCGGTGTAGCAAACCTTGACGGCTTGCAGAAGCAAGAGACTGAGGGGAGATCGTGATGCATGTCGATGTCGGACGTCTCGATGAGTTTTACCGCCGGACGCGGCTTGGCCAGCTCGCGCGCCGGGCAGTGACCCGGGCCCTGCGTGAGGAATGGCCAGAGACGACGGGCCTTGATGTCGCGGCCGTGGGATTTGCCACCCCCTTCCTGCGCCCGTTTCTTGGCGAAGCGCGGCGCGTGGTCTCGTTCATGCCAGCGGCCCAGGGGTGTGTTGCGTGGCCGGCCGACGGCGACAACGCAACAGCCCTTGTCGAGGAGAGCCGCTGGCCGCTCCCTGATTGTTGCGTGGACCGCTTGGTGCTGATGCATGCGGCCGAAACCTCCGACAATCTGTCGGCGCTGATGGGTGAGGCGCGCCGCGTGCTGCGGCCGGAGGGCCGACTGCTTTTGGTGGTCACCAATCGTCATGGGCTATGGGCTTGGTTTGAGAGCACGCCGCTGGGCCACGGTCGTCCGTTTTCCGCCCAACAGGTCCGCAAATTGTTGACCGCCCATGATTTGGCCCCGGTGGGCCTGCGCCATGTTTTGTATCAGCCGCCATGGGATCGGCGTTGGCTCTTGCGTGGTGCGAGGTTTTTCAACGCGACGGGCCGGCGGCTGATGGCTCAAAACAGCGCCCTGTTGATGGTTGAGGCACAAAAGCAATTGCTGGCCATCCGGCCCAAGGGGCACGCGCAGAGGGTGGTTCAAGCCATCCCAGGTCTCGCGATGCCGCCGCCCATCCGGCCTGCCGTGCGCGCGGCAAACGATCTGCATGCCCCTGCGCCCGAGGCGCCCCATCCGCCGCAATCCTGACCCTTGTATAAGTCGAGGCTCTGTGCCAAGAGGCGGTCCAAACGGATGAACCGCCATACAAAACGACACGGGAGACACCCATGAAACTCATCACAGCCATCATTAAACCGGCAAAACTCGACGAGGTTGTCGATGCGCTGCGCGCGCAAGCCGTGACCGGAATGACCGTTACCGAGGTCAAGGGTTACGGACGGCAAAAGGGCCAAACCGAGGTCTATCGGGGCCAGGAATATACGATCCATCTGTTGCCGAAGGTGAAGGTGGAAGTGGCGGCCGATGAGGGGCAGGTCGCCATGATCGTCGATACGATCCAGCAGGTCGCCAACACCGGCAAGATCGGCGATGGCAAGATCTTTGTGATGGATCTTGAACAAGCCGTCCGCATCCGGACAGGCGAGACAGACGCCAACGCGATCAGCAGCTGATCGCGCGCGCTTGAAAGGCAGGCGCGCGCCATGCGCGTCGCGCCCCCGAGGCGGCCTGGCAGTCGACCCTTAAACAGCCGCCTCACAAGCTGCCGACCTTAAGTCTCGGCTTTCGCCTCAAGCAGAAACAACGCTTGCTCCGCGGCCAAATTCGCCCACCGCCGGTCGGGCGAGAAGGGCCGCGGATTAAAGGCTGCATCCATCTGCCAGGCTTGGTCGATGCGCAGCCCAAGCTCGTGGCACAGAGCCACAAAATCTCTTATCGTACACAGATGAATGTTCGGCGTGTCGTACCATGCCTCATCAAGCAAGCTCGTGCGCGGCATGCGGCCTTCAAAGGCAAGCGAGGCGCGCACGCGCCAATGCCCGAAATTCGGGAACGAGACGATGCCCCGCCGTCCGATCCGCAACAGGTGCTGCAACACCGCGCGCGGATTGCGTGTTGCCTGGATCGTCAGGGTAAGGATGACAAAATCAAACGCCTTGTCGGGATAATCTTTCAGGTCGGTATCCGCATCGCCTTGGATAACCGAGAGCCCGCGCGCCACCGCCGCATTCACCCCGTTCTGGCTAATCTCCATGCCGCGGGCGTCGGCGGCCTTGGTGCGGGTCAACAGCTCCAAAAGCGCGCCATCGCCGCACCCGACATCCAAAACCCGCGCGCCCTCACTCACCAGCTCGGCAATGAGCCTCAGATCGGGCCGGATCGTTGCAAGATCCAGCCTCTCGGGCGTGGTCACATGGTCTAGTGGGGCCCCCTCGACAGACATCGCGATCCAGGGCCCCTAGACGCCGGCCGCAAGGGCGTTGGCATTTAAAAACGCGCGGATCGTGCGGTCCAGCACCGGCTCATCGAGCAAAAACGCATCGTGCCCCTTATCGCTTTCGATTTCCACAAAGCTCACATTCGCAGCCACGGCATTCAGCGCCCTGACCACATCTTTGGTTTCCGCAGTCGGGAAGAGCCAATCGCTTGTGAAGCTAATGAGGCAAAACCGGGTCCCCGTGCCGCGAAAGGCGTTGGCTAATTGCCCGCCATGGTCCGCGGCAAGGTCGAAGTAATCCATCGCGCGCGTGATATAGAGATAAGAGTTTGCGTCAAACCGGTCCACAAAGGTGGAGCCTTGGTGGCGCAGATAGCTCTCCACCTGGAAGTCCGCATCGAAGCCAAACCCAAATCCGTCCCGGTCCTGAAGGTTGCGGCCGAATTTTCGGTGCAACGCGGTTTCCGATAGATAGGTGATGTGCGCTGCCATGCGCGCAACGGCGAGGCCTTTTTTCGGTCGTTTGTTTACGGATCGATAGGCGCCTCCCTGCCAATCGGGGTCGGCCTTGATGGCCTGGCGCCCGACCTCGTGGAAGGCGATGTTTTGGGCCGAATGGCGGGCTGCCGTGGCAATCGGGATGGCGCTGGCAAGCCGCTCCGGATAGAGCGCCGCCCATTGGAGCACCTGCATGCCCCCCATCGAGCCGCCGACTGCGCACAGCACTTTTTGGATGCCGAGTTCATCGAGCAGGAGAGCTTGGGCGCGAACCATGTCGGCGATGGTGATGACCGGAAAATCAAGCGCGTAAGGTGCGCCCGTTTGCGGATTGATATCATCTGGGCCCGTGGTGCCCAGGCATCCGCCGATGACGTTTTGGCAAATCACGAAATAGCGGTCCGTGTCGATGGGTTTGCCGGGGCCGACCATGCGCGCCCACCAGCCCTCTTTGCCGGTGATCGGGTGGGTGTCGGCGACAAATTGATCGCCGGTCAAAGCATGGCACACCAGCACTGCATTCGACCGATCCGCGTTCAAATGCCCATAACTTTGATAGGCAATGCGGAACGGGCTCAGCACCTCGCCGCAGTCAAGGGTTAACGGCCGGTCCGAGCCGAAATCGGCTATTCGTCCAGGCGGGTCGCGATCAGGGGCACTGGGCCCCGCATCGGGGACCGGAAAGGGGTGTTCTGGTGTCGACATAAGGCTGACTTAAGGCTCACGCGGTCCGGTGCGGCAAGTGACAGGTGGCTTGCCCTCGGCAGGTTTCACGGGCTATCCCTCCGGCTTTCCAGACGCCAGGGCAGGGCGATCACCAAACCGTCGGCCCGTTGCGATCGGTTTGGCCGCTCTTCGGAGCACCAGCCAAGCGCGCGCTTTTGCGGGCGGGGGGTAACCGGCCCCCCACCAGCGAACGCGCCAGACTTGAGGCCCAAGGACCCACCATGGACGACGAGTGGAAACGGCTCGAAGCCCTGCGCCATGCCATCGATGACATCGATGACGGCATTCATGACCTTCTTATGCGGCGCGTGGATGTGGTTCAAGAGATCGGCCGGTTGAAGCGCGATGACAGGGATGCGGGCCCCTTGGTTCCAAGCCTTGCCTGGCGCCCGGATCGCGAGGCCCGGATTATGCGCCGATTGTTTGCTCGCCATGCGGGGCCGCTCTCCTTTGCGGTCGTGGCTCGGCTCTGGCGCGAGCTTGTGGCGGCAACGACGCGGCTGCAGGGTCCGTTGACCCTTGCTTTACCGCAAACCGCTGACCGCTCCCTGCAGCTGCGCCTCTACGATCTCTCGCGGTTTCATTACGGATCTGAAACCCCGATTGAGATGCTTGGCTCGCCGGAGGCGGTGATTGAGGCGGTGGAAACCCGGGCCGGGGTGATCGGGATTTTGCCGGCTTTGCCCGCGGCGGACTTTGATGCCTGGTGGCCGGCGCTCGGCCGCGTCGGCGAGACACGCGCGCCTGAGCGGCCCTTCGGGCGGGCCAAAGCCATTGCCGCGTTGCCGTTTTTGGCCAGCCAGGGCGCCTGGCCGGAAGCTTACACCATCGGCTGCCTCACCCCCCATCCAACGGGCGAGGACGAAGCCCTGGTGATGCTGCGCCCGCCCGCCGGGGCACCATCGCTCGACACGGCTTTTGCGCCTGAGACCAGTGCAGCGGACGAGGGGCTGACCGTTGAAGGCCGAAGCACAGGGCCGTCCGGTGAGATCGCCCTTCGTGTCAGTCTCAACGATGCCGATCCGGCAGCGCTCCTTGCCCGGTTTGCCGGCGGCCCCTGGGGCGAGCCGTCTCTGATCGGGTATTATGCGCGCCCCTTGATTGTGGAACCTCGCCCATGAAGCCACTCAACCAACGTGACAGCACGGCGCTCGTGCCGAGCCCCCGACCCTCGATCCTCAAGATCGCGCCCTATGTCGGTGGCAAATCGGGCATCGAAGGCCATGCAAATCCCATCAAACTGTCATCGAACGAAACCCCCTTCGGCCCCTCCCCGGCGGCGGTTGCGGCCTACCGGGAGGCCAGCGCCGGGCTTGAACGCTATCCCGATGGGCATGCGACACGCCTCAAACAGGCGATCGCAACCCGCTACGGGCTGGACGAGGCACGGATCGTCGTTGGGGCGGGGTCTGATGAAATCCTGCAACTCGTCGCCCATGCCTTCCTCGAGCCGGGCGATGAGGTGATCTTCTCGGCCCATACCTTCTTGATCTACCGCATTGTCTCGCTCGCCAATGGCGCTGTCTTGTGCCCGGTGCCCGAGAAAGACTGGTGCGCGGATATCGAGGCGATGATTGGTGCGATTACGCCGCGCACGCGCATGGTGTTCCTTGCCAATCCGGACAACCCAACCGGAACCGCGGTGGGGGCAGAGGCGGTGGCCCGTTTGCATGCCGCGCTTCCTGGCAATGCGATCTTAATCCTTGATGGAGCCTATGCGGAATATGTGACCCGGCCCGATTATCCAGACGCCTTTGCGCTGGCCAGCGCGCATGAGAATATCGTCGCGACACGCACGTTTTCTAAGGTGCATGGCCTGGCGACCTTGCGGGTGGGCTGGGCGCTTGCCGGCGCGGTGGTGTGCGATGCCATTAACCGCATCCGCGGGCCCTTCAACGTGCCGGGGCCAGCCCAGGTTGCGGCGATTGCCGCCCTGAGCGATCGCGCGTTTGAGGCGCAGGCGGTCGCCCACAACACCGCGTGGCGGACACAGATGACCGATGCGTTGTCCGGCTTCGGATTTCCGGTCATTCCGAGCGAGGCGAATTTTGTCATGCTTGATCTTTCAGGCCGGCCGCACGGCTTTGATGGCGCAGCCGCCGAGCAGGCCTTGCTCGCATGGGGCATTATTGTGCGCCGGCTTGCCGGTCAGGGTTTGCCGGACGCCTTGCGTATTAGCATCGGCCTGGAGCCGGCTAATCAAGCCGTCTTAGAGGCATTCAAGGCCATGCAAGGGGGCGCTAGGTGAGCGACCCAATCGAACCGCGCGAAGAGCCGCTCTTTGAGCGGATGGCCCTGATCGGGATCGGTCTCATCGGCTCGTCCCTATCGCTGGCCGCTCGCCGGGCCGGGCTTGTCGGGGAGATCGTCGGCACGGCGCGTAGTGAGGCAACCTGCCAAACCGCCCTTCGCTTAGGCCTTGTCGATCGGGTTGCCGCAACGGCCGGCGAGGCAGCGCAGGGCGCCGACCTTGTTGTCCTCGCCGGTCCGGTGGGTATTTACGGTCAGCTGACAGAAGAAATGTCGAGCCACCTTAAGCCGGGCGCGATCGTGACGGATGTGGGCTCGGTGAAGGCGCATGTAGTCGAGGCGGCCGGGCCGCACATCCCAGAGGGCGTGCACTTCATTCCCGGTCATCCGATTGCGGGGACGGAGCAATCGGGCCCCGAGGCGGGCTTTGCCGAGCTGTTTGACAACCGCTGGACCATTTTAACGCCCGTGCCCGGAACCTCGCCTGAAGCGCTTGCCAAGCTCTCGGCCTTTTGGACCGGGCTCGGTGCGCGGATCGAGACCATGACACCGGAGCACCATGACCTGGTGCTGGCCATCACCAGCCATGTGCCCCACCTCATCGCCTATAACATCGTCGGGACGGCTGAGGATTTGGCCGATGTGACCCAATCGGAAGTCACAAAATATTCAGCAGGCGGATTTAGAGATTTTACTCGTATCGCTGCTTCCGATCCAACCATGTGGCGCGATATCTTTCTCACCAACAAAACCGCGGTCCTGGAAATGTTGGGCCGCTTTGTCGAGGATCTGTCGGTGTTGCAGCGGGCGATCCGCGATGAGGATGGGGAGCGGCTTTTTGAGCTCTTCGAGCGCACCCGGGAGATCCGTAAGCGGATTGTTGAGCAGGGCCAAGAAACCACCGCACCGGATTTCGGCCGCAGAAGCTGATCGGCGCTCCCAATCCCAAGCCCTTCAAAACAGCGGCGGCAGGTCGCTCACCCGTTGTGGCCCCAAGACGGGGATGACCAGGAAAAGCCCGCCCCGGTCAAATCGTAACGGCGCGCAAGTGCGCCCAGCCTCGCATTGCACGGCCGACAAAATGCCGATCCAGCGGTTCAAGACGTTGGCAGCCTGGGGCTCTAACACATTTTGCGCTACGAGCCTGTCAAAGACCGTATCGATCCCGATCGCCTCGGCCATGATCTGACCGCGCAGATGACCGCTGGGCTCGAGCGCGAGCGCGCCGCGTGCCAAAAGATCGAGCCCCTCAAGGCTCAACTCGGCGCGTCTGAGGCCCACCGATCCCTCATTTAACGCCCAGCCTTGCAGCGCCTCGGTGTGGGAGGCGGCAAGGGCCGCAGCAAAGGCGGCCAGGCTTTCGATTTCGCGCAAATGGGTATCGATCAGCAGGCGGTCGATCCGATTGCCAAGGAGCGGTGAGGCAAGGCTTTCGCGCTCTAGCCCGTCGATCCGCAGCGCCACATCAAATCCCTCGCCTGCCTCGTAATCGCCAACCGGGCGTTCGGTCTTGCTCGTGTCTGAGGAGGCAGAGAGGGGCTGGTGCGGGCGGGTGAAAAAGCCGAGACGGGTAAAGCGCAGTTGGGC
>JBCDJA010000052.1:0-10064 GCA_038748465.1 Pseudomonadota bacterium | reverse complement strand
CGGTGGCGGCCAAAGACCTTCTCCATCGCGTCGGAAATCTCGCCCACGGTCGCCTTTTGCCGCGCCGCTTCCACGCCGAGCGCCAGCAGATTGCCCTCGCCGCTTTCAGACGATTTGGTGAGCGCCTCCAAGGCAGCGGCAACCGCCGTCTCGTCCCGCTCGCCGCGCAGGCGTTTGAGTTTGTCGATCTGCAGCTCGCGGACCTTGGCATTCTCGACCTTCAGGACCTCAACATTATCAAGCCCGCCTGTGCGGAACTTGTTGACGCCCACCACCGTCTGGCGGCCGCTGTCGATGCGCGCCTGGGTGCGGGCAGCCGCTTCCTCGATCTTCAGTTTGGGGATGCCCTGCTCGATGGCTTTGGCCATACCGCCCGAGGCTTCCACCTCCTCAATGTGTTCCCAAGCCCGGGCCGCCAGATCGTGGGTCAGCCGTTCCACATAATATGAGCCGCCCCAGGGGTCGATCACCCGGCACGTGCCGCTCTCTTGGTGCAAGAACAACTGGGTATTGCGCGCGATGCGGGCCGAGAAATCCGTCGGCAGAGCAAGCGCTTCGTCGAAGGAATTGGTGTGCAGCGACTGGGTGTGGCCCTGGCTGGCGGCCATCGCCTCCACGCAGGTGCGGATGACGTTGTTGTACACATCTTGTGCCGTCAGGCTCCACCCGGAGGTCTGACAATGGGTGCGCAGACACATGGATTTGGCGTTTTTCGGCTCAAAGTCCTTGATGAGCTTGGCCCAAAGGAGGCGCGCAGCGCGCATCTTCGCCACTTCCATGAAGAAGTTCATGCCAATGGCCCAAAAGAACGACAGCCGCGGCGCAAACGCATCGATGGCAAGGCCCGCGTCCATCCCAGCACGGACATATTCCACCCCATCGGCGAGCGTATAGGCAAGCTCCAGGTCCGCCGTCGCGCCCGCCTCTTGCATGTGATAGCCGGAGATGGAAATCGAGTTGAATTTCGGCATGTTCTCGGCCGTAAAGGCGAAGATGTCCGAGATGATGCGCATGGACGGGGTGGGCGGATAAATATAGGTATTCCGCACCATGAATTCTTTGAGGATATCGTTTTGGATGGTGCCGGCGAGTTTATCCGCACTCACGCCCTGCTCTTCCGCCGCCACGATGTAAAGCGCCATTACGGGCAGCACGGCGCCATTCATGGTCATGGACACCGACATCTGATCGAGCGGGATGCCCGCAAACAAAGTCCGCATGTCGTAGATGGAATCGATGGCGACGCCCGCCATGCCCACATCGCCGGCCACCCGCGGATGGTCGCTGTCATAGCCCCGGTGGGTGGCCAAATCGAAGGCGACGGACAAGCCCTTTTGCCCGGCCGCCAGATTGCGCCGGTAAAACGCGTTCGAATCCTCAGCGGTGGAAAAGCCGGCATATTGACGAACCGTCCACGGTTGGTTCGTGTACATGGTCGGATAGGGCCCGCGCAGGAACGGGGCAATCCCTGGCCATGTGGCAAGGAAGTCAAGCCCCTCCAAATCGCTCGCCTGGTAAAGCGGCGAGACGGGGATGCCCTCCGGCGTGTCCCACATCTGAGCTGCCGGTTTCGCGCCGCTTTGGGCCTCGAAGGCGGCTTGCCAGGCGGCCCCATCGGCGTCTAAGCCGGGCCCCTCGCTTAAGGGGAGCGTTGCGAAATTGGGGATACGACTTTTCTGTTCTGCCATCGGATCTTTCCGGTTCCTTAGCGGGCCGCTCGGCCCTGCCCGATCACTCTTCACTTGACCCAATACTGGGCCCAATGCCCAGGGCCTCATGGGCATCGACCAGCGCATCGACGATGTTGGCGCGCACATGCACAAAGCCGCGAATGCCGGCGGCGCGGTACGCTTCTTCCTGATCGCCGGGCTGGCCCGCAAGGTAAAGGGCGGTAGCGCCCTTCGCCATCAGAGCGCTTGCAACGGCAACGGCTTTTTCTGTGTACAGCGCATCGGATGAGCAAAGCACCGCAAGGCTGGCGCCCGAGCCTGCAAAGGCCTCTGCCGCCGCCTCGGCCTCCTCAAACCCGTCATTGCTGATGGCCTCAATGCCGCCGGCCTCAAAAAAGTTACGCGCGAAGGTCGCCCGGGCATTAAAGGCTGCCACGGGTCCTAGATTAGCAAGGAAGATCTTCGGCGCGCTTCCACTCGCCTCGCCGTGGGCCGCCGCCGCTGCCCGTAAACGCTCAAAGGCAGCCCCCAGTGGCGCAGGGTGGAGGGCCGCGAGGGGCGCTCCGCCGGGCTCACCGCTGGCGTGTAACCGGGCCAAGGGCGCACCGGAGGCCGCATAATCGATCCAGGCTCTGGCCGAAAACGCGTCGGGGGCGGATGTTTTGTCCGCCTTGAGCGCTTTTGTATGGGCCGCGATGTGCGCCGCGAGCGCCGCCTCATCCACTGTCTCGGTTTCAACGGCCCCCTCGCCGAGGGCCGGAAACTCGCTCACCCCGGTCAAAGGTTTTTTGCGCACGGCAATATCGGCCGAACGCGCGAGCGACACCAAACGGACCCGCTCCTGGAACGCGCCGGCCTTCAGCGAGGCAAGCAGACCGCCCTCGCCTTCAATCGCCTGAAGCTCCGTCCACGCAGCTTCGGCAAGATCCTTAGTGAGGGCTTCCACATACCAGGACCCGCCGGCCGGATCGAGCACGCGGCCGATCTGGCTTTCCTCCTGCAAGATGATCTGCGTGTTGCGCGCGATACGCTGGGCGAAGCCATCCGCCAGCCCGGACCGCTCGGTATAGGGGAGCACACTGACCATGTCCGCCCCGCCGACGCCGGCGGCAAAACAAGCGGTTGTGGTGCGCAGCATATTCACCCAGGGATCGAGGGTGTGCATCATGCGACGGGCCGTCCGTGCGATGATTGTCGCGGCCACGGGCTCGGCCCCGCAGGCACTGACAATGCGCGACCAGATGAGCCGCGCGGCGCGCAATTTCGCGATGGTGAGGAATTGATCGGCATCCGCGGCAAGGGTGAGGGTAATGCGGGCGGCCGCAGCGCCGACATCAAGGCCTGCTGCCTCCATCGCCCGGAGCGATGCAAGGCCTGCTGCCATCACGCCCGCGAGCTCCTGGGCCTCGCTGGCACCGCCCGCATGCAATGCCTCGCCGTCCGCCCCGAACACCCGAATGTGGGGCCACGTGCCAGCAATCGTTTGGGCAAGCGCCGCGCCGTCGTGCAGCACGTCTTCCACCTCGGCCGCGGGCGCGCCGGCAAGGGCGAGCCCGAGCAGCGGGTCGATGCCCAAATGAAGATGCGCGGAAGCCGGATCGACCTTCGTATTCTCATAATGGGCAAGAACGGCTGCCGCTGCCTCCACCGGCCAATCGGCCGCCTCCAAGACGAGGGGCACGAGATCGAGCAGCACCCCATCCAAGAGCGTTTTGACATCGCCAAGGCCCGAGAGCTGAACCCCGTCCGCGAGCGCCGAGGGCACTTCGCTATGGCCTAAGACATGGAGGCGCAGCACCAGACCGCTCACCCCGCCTTCAAGGTCAGCCAGCATTGCCGCATTCGCCGCCGCTGGGATTGGATGGGTGTGAACCTGCGCGATCGTCCAGGGCGCTTCTGCCGGCCGCCAAGCATGGGCCCCACGAACGAAGGGCGCCGCTCCGGGCAAAGCATCCGTAACCCGGGCGGCTGACGCGTCGCGGGTGTAAAGCGGCGCCACCGCGATCCCATCATCGGTCATGCGGGTCAGGCTCTCAATCGGGCGGCCTTTGAGGGCTTTTTCAACGGCTTTCAGCCAGTCCTCACGGGAGCCGCCTGCAAAGTCAGCGGCCAAGCGCATGTGATCTGCCATTATCCTCCCGCCGTCCTTTCCCTTGTGATGGCGCCGATAGGCCGGCCTGGGCCCCTATCTTACGCCATTTTGCCCCGTCTTGCCTGCATCTAGCGGAACCCGCAGGCCCGCCGCAAGCGCTGGGACACCCACCGGGAGCGTCCACCTTGCCGCGGCGGCGTTGCGTCAACCCCCGTGTCGGGCGCGCCACGCGCGTTGGCCATTGATTTGACGCAAGTCCTTGGCCATCCTCTGGTCCATCCGGGCTCTAAAACATCGTTTAAACGATCCGCGCCAGCTAACCGAACACCGAGGCGTGTGGCGCGAGACAACACCCGGGCCCAGGGGGAGACGCGATGAAGACGATATCTTTTGTGTGCGCCGTGGCGCTGGCAAGCGCCATTGGACCGGCTTGGAGCTCTAGCGAGGGCAGCGTGCTCGGCGCGCCGAGCGATCCGCCGATTACAACGCCCTTGCCGAAAAGCAACGAGGAGGCTGTTGCCGCCGACCTTGCCGATGAGTCCCTCCTTATTAGGGCGACGCGGGCCGGCGAGCGGATCGTTGCCGTTGGTAAGTTCGGCCACATCATGCTCTCGGACGATAACGGGGAGACCTGGCGCCAATCGCTGGATGTGCCAACCCGGGTCATGCTGACAGACGTGGCGTTTGCAACCGATCAGATCGGTTGGGCCGTTGGGCACGATCAGGCGATCTTAAAAACCACCGACGGCGGGGAGAGCTGGACCAAGCAATTCGACGATCCGGGTTTTGAAGCCCCATTCCTGACGGTGCGTGCGGTCGATGCGGATACCGCTTTGGCCTTCGGCGCGTTTACCACGGCCTACCAAACGTCCGACGGCGGCGAGACATGGGATCAACTTACCCTGGTCGATGAGAACAGTGATGTGAGCGTGCACCTGAACCAGGTCTTCACTGGCCCCGGCAACGCGATCTTTATCGCTGCGGAGTTCGGCAACATTTTACGCTCGACCGACGGGGGCGCGACCTACGACGTGATCGAGACCGGATATCAAGGCTCGTTCTGGGGCGGTATGGGCCTTGCGAGCGGCGATCTGCTGATTTACGGCATGCGCGGTAATGTTTGGCGGTCCGGCGATGGGGGGGACACCTGGTCGCCCGTCCAAACGGGCACCAATGAGAGTTTTAGTGGCGGTGCGCAACTCGAGGATGGCTCCATTCTCCTTGCTGGCCTTGGCGGCGCCTTGTCGCTCAGCACCGATGGCGGGCGCAGCTTTGCGACGACGATCCGCAAGGAGCGCAGCAACCACAGCGATATTCTCGATATCCCTGGGCCCGACGCACTGGTGTTTGGCGAGGATGGGGTGACCCGCTTTACAAGCGCGCCGTGAGAGAGCGGGGTCAGCTCGGCCCCTGGACCATGACCTGACGGAACAAAATCCGGGTTTTGCGATCGCCGATGGTCCAATCGGTCACCGATTGCAGCCGCGCATCCAGACGGCCGAGCTTCACGGGCTCGTAATGGCGGTATTCAAACCAGACATATTCGCTCAGGGTTTGGATGTAGGCATCGCGCAAGCGCGGCATGCTTTTTTTGACAATCGTCGCCGTGCCTGGGTCTTCGGTGTCGACAATGAATTCAACGATCAGAAAGCCGTAAGGGCGCTTGTTCTTGATCACCGGCAGCACTATCGGCTCCACCAGGACAAACGGCGCCACCGATTGCGCGCCCCCGGTGGACGAGCCTTCGCCGGCCGCCTTTGCAGGCTCCACGCCCAGCAAAAGCCCCAACGCCATCACCGCTGCCGCCCATGCCGGGAGCGCACACCGCCGCCATTGCACCGCCGCTCTAACCTGAGACTGCCTCATCATGGCCAGAGAATGCCGCAGGCGCGCTTAAGGTTGCGTGAAACCCACTGTGTGAAGCCTCCGGCGTTTACGGTAAGGCCTCGGGCGCCGGCGGTGCGACCTCCGGCGCTGCCGGTGTGGCCTCCGGCGCTGCCGGTGTGGCCTTGGGTGCGGACTGGGGCGCTGCCGGTTTGCTTGGCAGGGCGAGGACGGCTAAGTATCGCCAGCACCATCCCTTCGAAGAGGCGCGCCGGCCCGCCGCGCGTCCCGCCATTCCCGCCTATTCAAGGACAGTTCCATGCTTGCGCCGCTGCTTTGGCTCTTCAACACGCTCGTCGATCTCTACATTTTCGTCATCATTATCGGGGCGATTTTGAGCTGGCTCGTCGCCTTCAATGTCTTGCATCCGGGCAATCAGCTCGTGCGATCGGTGATGGAATTCACCTATCGCCTCACCGAGCCCGCCCTCCGGCCGATCCGCACGATATTGCCCAACCTCGGCGGCATCGACATATCGCCGGTGATCCTGATCATCGGCCTGAGTTTTTTGAAACAAGTGGCCAACAACGCCGCGCGCGGGCTTGTTTAGCCCGGGAGCGCAGCGACCCTTGAGGCGATGAACCAAGCGCGGAAGGGCACCCCCTTTGGCCAAGCAACCGACCGAGACGTCTCAAGACAGCCGGGTGATTGACGGTAAGGCGGCCGCTGCCGCCCTGCGCGCTCGCATCGCCGAGGCCGTCGCCACCTTAAAGTCTGACCACGGTCTCACGCCGGGCCTGGCAGTGATCCTTGTGGGGGACAACCCGGCAAGTCAGGTCTATGTACGGAACAAAGCCAAGCAGACCCGCGAGGTCGGCATGGCTTCGTTCGAGCATGTGCTGCCGGCAACGACCTCGCAGGAGGCGCTGCACAGCCTCATTCGCCAACTCAATGACGACCCGGCGGTCCACGGCATACTGGTGCAATTGCCGCTCCCCTCCCCCCTCGATGAGGCGGCCGCCATTGCCACCATCGACCCCCGAAAAGACGTCGACGGACTGACGGCCATCAATGCAGGCCGCCTCTTGGCCGGCCGGCCCGGGCTTGTGCCGTGTACGCCGCTCGGCTGCCTGTTGCTCGCCCGCCAAACGCTTGGGGACCTCGCCGGCCTCAATGCGGTTGTCGTCGGCCGGTCGATCCTTGTCGGCAAGCCCATGGCACACCTATTGTTGCGCGAGAATTGCACCGTCACCATGGCCCATTCGCGCACCCGCGACCTGGCCGATCTTTGCCGCCATGCCGATCTTCTGATTGCTGCTGTGGGACGCCCACGGATGATGACGCCCGATTATGTGAGGCCAGGGGCGACGGTGATCGATGTGGGGATCAACCGGGTGGATGCGCCCGATAAGGGCGAGGGGGGGACCCGGCTTGTCGGCGATGTGGATTTCGAGCCGGTCTATGAGGTGGCAGGGCACATCACACCGGTGCCGGGCGGCGTGGGCCCGATGACCATTGCGTGCCTGTTGCGTAACACCCTGCAGGCTGCAAGCGCCCAGCACGGCGTGCCCATGCCATCGTTGTAGAGTGCCAGCGCCCGCCGTTACGGCGCCTTGGGCCGCCTCGCTTCAAACGGCCCCGGTAAGGTTTACTCGGCCGCTGCCAAAACAGGCGCGCGTGTTATCTCGTAATCGTCAAGCGAGGGGGAGGTCATCTCCTCGCGGAAGCGGTCTGGCGTAAAAGGCCAGAGGGTCAGATTGCCATTGGCATCGAAGTACCAGCTGGAGCACCCGCCCGTCAGCCACACCGTCGATTGCATGCCCTCCTGCACCTCCGCCTGAAACGCCTTGGCGGCGGCTTCCTTGGGGGCAAGGGAAGTGAGTCCTTTCTCGCGCGCCTCATCGATCAGGCTCAAAATGTAGCCGACCTGAAGTTCTGCAATCCAGATCAGCGAGAAATTGCCGATCGGACTGCCTGGCCCGTTCAGCATAAAGAAGTTCGGGAAATGGGGGATACCGACGGATTTAAAGTTGGTGGTCTGCTCGGCCCAATAGGCATTGAGGGAGCGTCCCCCCTCACCCAGCACCTCCATGGGTCGCATAAAATTATGGGCTTTAAAGCCCGTCGCCAAAACCAACACATCGAGCGGATGCACCGTCCCGTCTTTCGTGCGCACTCCCTCGGGCTCGATGCGCTCGATTTCCTCGGTCACAAGGGCGGCGTGCGGCGCCTGAATGGCCTTGTAAAAACTGGCAGAAAAGATGAGCCGCTTGCAGGCCGGCGCATAATCCGGGGTCAGCTTGTCGCGCAAGACCGGGTCCTTCACGGCCATTTTGAGGTGCTTGCGGGTGATCCAGGAAATGAGCTTGCGTTGCCACCCCTCTTGCACGACGGCGCGGGCGAACGTCCACCGAAACAGCCAAAGCTGGATGTCGCGGATCATCTTCTGGGTCCAGGGCATTTTCGCCCACATCCGTTTCACCCAGCCTTTATACGTGACATGCGGCTGGGGGAAGATCCATTGGGGCGTACGCTGAAAAAGACTGAGATGCCCGACTTTATCCGTGATATCGCCAACGATTTGCGCTGACGTCGACCCGGTACCGATAATCCCGACCCGTTTGCCCTCAAGCGACACGCTATCATCCCACTCAGCCGTATGGAACGCATCGCCAGCAAAACTCTCAAGCCCGTCAATTGAAGGCTTATGCGGGTGGTGCAAAATGCCCGTCGCGCAGACGATAAACTCTGCCTCAAAACGACGACCGTCCCGCGCCTCGGCGTGCCAGACCCCATTTTCAAAGCGGGTACTGATGATCTCGGTACCAAACTCGATTTTTTTATCGAGCCCATAATCGGCCGCCACGTCTTCAAGGTATTTGCAGATTTCAGGCCCTTCGCTGAAGCGCTTGCTCCAAAACGGGTTGGGGGCAAACGAATAGCTGTAGGAATGGGACGGTACATCGCAGGCAAGACCCGGATAGCGGTTCTCCCGCCAGGTGCCACCGACGCTCGCCGCCTTCTCGACGATGGTCACATGGCTGATCCCAGCCTCACGGGCTTTGATGGCCATCAAAATCCCGGACATGCCCGCACCGATGATCAAAAGGCGCGGCCATTCCTCGCCCCCAGGGGCAGGGCGGGCCGGGCTCAAAGGTCCGGTCTGCATATTCATGGCGTGTCTCCCTTTAGATCGGTGCGGCCATTTGCACGATTTGTTACGCGGAGTTGGCCCGGATGGGCGGTGCTGCTCGCGCTTTGTGTTGGTGTCTAGATAGTCGCGCAGCAGGGGGATAGTATTGTCATTTGACGACAACAGATTTGCATTTGGCGACAAAAATGGACAGCCCGTCGCACCCCTTCTCAGCCTCCGGGGAGGCCTTTGCCGGCAGCGCGTCGCCGCGCATCCGGACCGTCTTTTTGCGGGGGTTCCGGCGATTGGTGCAAACCCTAGGGGGCGAGCCCGGACCGCTGCTTCGCGACTTTGCGATCAAGGAAAACCTCCTCGATGGCGTTGAGGCCTGGATCCCGCTTGAGACCCATGCCGAGCTTTTGGAGACCGCCGCAGCCAGGCTCGACTGTGCCGATTTTGGTGTGCGCCTCTCAGCTTACCAAAGCATCGACGTGCTAGGCCCGATCAACGTCATGGCCCGACATTCGGCAACCGTGGGCGCAGCCGTGCAAGCTATCAGCAGCTACCTCTATCTCCATCTGACGGGGGGGATCGCCCGCTTTGACGCGCCCGATCCGGAATCGCGCCGGTTTACGATCGACTACCGCCTGGGCGCGCCCGGAACTTATCCGCAGATCGTCGGTCAAAGCCTCGGCAATGCGTTTCGCATTACCCAAATTCTGCTCGGCCGTCCCCTATCCCAGGCCACCATAACGTTTGCCCACAGCGAACCGCCCGCAACGGCCTATGTGCGCCACCTGTTTGGAAAAGCGATCCAATACGATGCGCCGTTAAACTCAATTGCCATGCCGAGCAGCCTCTTGGACCGGCCCGTGGCCTGGGACGATGGGCGCCTGCAAGCGGCTGGCGAGGCTTATCTCCAGCGGTTGAGCGTTGATAGGCACACCCCGCTCGAGGCGCAGATCGTCACGCTGATCCACCAATTGTTGCCGACAGGGCGGTGTTCCTTGGAGAGGGTCGCCGACGTCTTAGGGCACCATCCGAGAACGGTGCAACGACGCTTGGCCGGGGCCGGCACGGATTTCAGAGCCCTTGTGGATGGGCTGCGCCGACGCCTTGCGCTTGACTATGTATCCCATACGGAACTTAGTTTGATTGAGATCGCCCTGGTTTTGGGCTACGCGCAACAAAGTGCCTTCAACAAGGCCTTCACGCGTTGGTTCGGCAAAAGCCCTGGGCAGGTTCGCCGCGAGGGCGTATCGGAGCCGCCCCTTGCGTGAGCGAAACGTTAACGGCTGTCCGCTTTATAAGGGAGGACACGAGGGCCGGCAGAACCGGCGGACCG
>JBCDJA010000051.1:0-10236 GCA_038748465.1 Pseudomonadota bacterium | reverse complement strand
TACAGAGAACAGTTTTCAGCGCGTCATCGGCGGGCCAGCCAATACGGAAGTCTATCGCACAACCATTGATCTTGAATTTGACAACGAAACCCTTGTCAGTGGGCAGAAGAGTATCAATGGAGCGACGAGAGAGGTCGACGCGGCCGCGGGCGATGCGGCCCTTGAGGACGCGGGTCGCTTGTTGGATCGGATCGACCAAGCCCTTGTGCCCCAGGGCGCCGATGAGGATTTTTCCTCGCTTGGATATCAATGTGTTGATGGCACCAAATTTGGTGTGACCTTCACATCGGGGCTTAGGGCCGTTGAGGTGGACGGGATTGACGGGGCCCCGGCGCAATTGCCGGCCCTGGTGACCCAATCGGGCATGAAATTTGGGACTGACGCGCTTCAGGTGCATTTAACGGGCGATGAGGCCTTGTTGACCCGCGGCGACAGCGACCCGGTCGATTGCACGGTGATCTCCGGGCAATAGGAAGCCACGCCAGACCCCGCGCAGGCCGCGCCGGTCGCACCGGTCGCACACGGCGCTTTGGCGCTTTGGCGCAATAGAGCGCAGATTAGGCGGCCTTATCAGGTCGGCGCAGGGCCTGGAAACGCGCCGTCCGTAAAAGGAAGGTCACATTACCGATTAAATAGCGTTCTGCCAGCCGGGCCGGTTCCTGGGCCAAGCGATACGCCCATTCCATCCCGATTGAGCGGATCCACGCCGGCGCCCTTATCACCTTTCCGGCGATGAAATCGACAATGGCCCCGCCATTGACGATAACGGCCGGCACGCCTTGCGCTGCCAAATCGGTTTTCAGCCGGGCCGCCAGACGCTCCTGTTTGGGCATGCCCATCGCCATAACGATCAGCGCCGGGCCCGCCTCCCGCGCCGCCGCGAGGTAGGCCTCCTCGGGCTGGAACCCATCAAGGGCGATGATTTGATGGTGCCCCTTGCCCCGCAAGATCCCGGTCGCCTTCTCCAGCCATTCGGCCTCGGCCCCGAAGACGGCGATGGGTTTGCCCTTGAACCGGTCCAGCATGCGGGGGATCAGATCGGTGCCATTGAGGTTTAATCCTGGATCGAGCCCAAGCCGGCGGCAGCCGATTTTGACGCCGATCCCGTCGCGCAACAACACATCCGACCCGGCGAGAGCGGCGAAAAACTCGGGATCGCGCGCTGCCAAATTCACCGCATGGGCGTTCATGAAGGAAATGGTTTGGGCGGTCTCAAGCCCCGTCAGCTCGTCCAAAAACGCTTCCGTTTGCGCGTCGGTTTGGAACAACCGCAGCGACCAAAAAAGGTCAGCAAGCTTTTCTCCGCCTTGCATTGAATGCGCCCCGTTTCCCAATCCTATGGCGAGGCCATCTTTACCATTTGTCGCCAAGATTTGGTAAAGGCGGCACCTGCGGTTGGGCGTTTGAGCCCGAGGGCGGGCTGTTGTGCAGCGCACCCAAATCCAGCAATGTCGCGCCAAACGAACCGCTCGCGCCAAGGCACCCAGGCGCAAAAAATAAGGCATCGAGCATGGCTGACTTTAAATGGTGTATCCTCGGGACGGGATATGTCGCGCAAAAATTTGCCCGCGGCCTTGCCGTGATCCCAGCCATGAGCGCGGCCTTCGCCTCGCGCGATCGGGCCCGGGCTGAGGCGGTGGCAAACAGCGTTGGCGCTACGGGGGCATTCGGCTCGTTTGAAGACGCGCTTGCCGATGACACCGTCAAGGCGGTGTATGTCGCCACCCCGTCCCATCTGCACAAAGAGCATGCGATCGCGGCCTTGAGTGCCGGCAAGCCGGTCTTGGTGGAAAAACCCTTTGCGCTCAATGGCGCCGAGGGACGCGAGATCGTCGCGGCCGCGCGCGCCAACAACGTCTTTTGCATGGAGGCGCTGTGGACACGCTTCCTGCCATCGATCCGCCATCTGAAAAGCCTTGTCGATGCTGGAGAGATCGGCGAGCCCCAGTCGTTGATTGCAAGCTTTGGCCTTGCCGAGGCGCCGGGCGGGGACAACCCCCTGTTCGACCCGGCCCGCGGTGGGGGGGCCTTGCTTGACCGGGGTGTCTATTTGCTCTCGCTCGCCCAGCACGTCTTGGGCGCGCCTTCAAGCATCACCGCCAAGGCCCGGACGAGCGTCACCGGCGTTGATGAACACACGGCGCTCACCCTCACCTATCCCAATGGCGCGATCGCAAGCCTCATCGCCAGCCTCACAGCCGATCTTCCAAACCGGTTTCTGATCTCCGGGACCGCTGGCGCAATCGAGCTTGACGCGCCGATCTTCCGCCCCTCAAGGCTCACCCTGAGCCAAACCGAGCCTCGCACCTATGCCGCCGGCGCGGCCGCGGGGGGCAAAGCTGCCGCCCTTAAGGAAAGCCCCCTCGTGCATCAGCTTCATCAGCGCCTGGCGCCGGCCCTGAAGCTCAAGCCCCAGACCGGGACAAGCCGTTTACTAAAAGCTTACCAAGGCAATGGATACCATCATCAGGCCGCTGAGGTGATGCGGGCCGTCGCTGCCAGCGAGCTTGAAAGCCCGATTATGCCGCTTGAGGAAAGCCTAGCAGTTCTCGATGCGGTGGACGCGGCGCGACAGTCCGATTGATGTTTCATTCCTATACAGACGTTGAGGCGATATGATCAAGATTGGCGTTGTGGGATGTGGGTATGTGTTTGACCATTATATGGAAAGCCTTGCCGACAACCCCCTCTTGGAGCTGAAGGGCGTCGCCGAAAAAAACAAAGAGCGCGCCGGGGTCGTCGCCGACTATTTTGGCGTGCGCGTCTATCCGACAACCGAGGAGTTGTTGGCCGATCCTGAAATTCAGATCGTCGTGAACCTCACCGAGCCGGAAAACCACTACCCGGTCAGCAAGGCGGCGTTGGAAGCTGGTAAGCATGTCTATTCGGAAAAACCGCTCGCCTTAACCTTCGAAGACGCCCAGCACCTTGTGGATCTTGCGAAGGAGAAAAATCTCATCCTCTCAGGCGCGCCCTGTAGTGTGCTGAGCGAAACCGCGCAAACGATCTGGAAGATCGTGGAGGACGGCAGCATCGGCCGGCCGCAACTTGTGTATGCGGAGCTTGATGACAACCCCGTCTATCTGATGCGCCCCGAAGGATGGCGCAACGAAAGCGGCGCGGCTTGGCCCTACACCAACGAATATGAAATCGGCTGCACAGTGGAGCATGCCGGCTATTACCTCACCTGGCTCTGCGCGATGTTTGGCCCTGCCACATCCATCACCGCGTTTTCGGCCTGTACAGCGCCCAACAAAACCGATTTACCCCTCGATCCGCCGGACAGCGCGGATTTCTCGGTTGCGTGTCTAACCTTCGCGTCAGGCGTTGTGGCGCGGCTCACCTGCTCGATCGTCGGGCCCTACGACCACACCCTCAAAGTGATCGGCGATGCGGGCATCGTCTCGACCCGCGATTGCTGGCACTACGCAGCCCCCGTGCGCCTTGAGCAATTCAACCAGGTCAATCTGAATGCCCGCAAATCGCGCACCTTGCGCGGCAGTTCGTTTTTGCAAAGCCTTTTCGGCGTGCGCGGAAAAATCCAGAAATTCGCCAGCCCGCCGATCCCGCAAACACCGAAACGATGGGCCGAGCTAAAGACCGGCCGGCGCAATCCGATCCGGGTGTTCACAAAGTTCATCAAAAAGCATGAGCTGGTGTCGATGGATTTTTTCAGAGGGGTTTCGGACATGGCCGCGGCAATTGAGGAGAACCGATCGCCCCTCATCAGCGCCGATTTTGTGTTGCATGTGTGCGAATTGACGCTGGCCATGCACAACGCCGGCACCAACGGCGCCCCCCATGAGATCAAGACCACCTTCGCGCCGATGCCTTTGGCCCCCCAGACCGCGAAATCGCAGCGGCGGTATTTGCGGCCCGATCAGGCGTCCTCCGGCGGGCTGCTGGATGCGATGATCCGTCGGCTGCACAAGCAATCCTAGAAAAGAAAACAGCCCCGGCATATTCTATGCCGAGGCCGCTTTATACGTTCCCGTCAGGTGCTTCTTGCGCCTTATGACAGGATGATATCGTCGTATTGCCCTTCGCCGTCGCCAAGGTCGTAGGCCGTGTCCCATTGCATGGCCGGATCGACAAAGGTGACCTTGAAGTTGTCCTGACCGTCGATTGTCAGTTCCGTGTCGTCATTGTTGCCATCGCCGTCGAAGTCGCCAACCGTCAGGTTGATCGCCTCGGCTCGATCGCGCTCATCGTTATTCCCGTCGGAGAAAATCCCGCCAATTGCCGCGAAGATCTTCGACAGGTCGATCATGTCGTTGACTTTCGTCTGCCCCGATACGTTATCGAAGTTCCGCACGACAACGTTCTCGTTCAGCTGATCGCCTTCGACGACAAACAGCTCCTCGCGGGTCATGCCGCCATCGGCCACACTCCCCTCCACAAGGGTCGGCGCTGCGGCAACAGGGGCGGCCGGGGCCGGCGCATCGAAATCGTCCCCAGGCTCGGAAAACGCCGCCACGGCATCGGCCTCATACCCTGGACCGAACAAGGTTTCGAAGGGGTCCTCGTCTTGGTATTGGCCCCAGGTCAGGGCCTCTTGGAACCCGTCGGTGATGATGCGGTCGCCATTGGCGTTCTCGGTGGTGACGCCAAAGGCTTTATCGTAATCGAAGATCGTCCATCCGAAGCCAAACTCATCGGCTGCCTCGCGAATGTCCTTCGTATGCAGAAGACGATCGTTTTGGTCCGCATAGATGATCGAGCCGAATTCGTTCACGGTAATGAACACATCATGCTCATTGGCCCAGTCCGCAAGGTCTTGGAAGTCCTGTTTGATCCGCTCGCCGTTATAGCCTTGGGTGCCGGGATAGGACTGGTCTTTGATGTTGCGGAAGTAGCTGTGCCACCGGGCGTCCTGGTGGGTGAAGTTCATCGGCTCATAATAATGGATGTTGTAAACCACATTATCGAACGGGTGCGGATCTAGGTGGATCATCGTGTCGATGAAACCCCAGGTCTCTCCTTCCCGACCGTTTGAAGCGGCCAGGATCGTGAAATCGGGTGCTTCTTCACGGATTGCCGCGATGAATTGCTCTTCGATGCGCCACCAAGCCGTTGAGCTTTGCATAAACGGCTCGGCTTTCGTCTCGATGAACACGTCTTCCGGCTCGTAGCGGTCGTTGATGAAAGAGGCAAATTCCCGCGACCATTCAACATACTGATCGATGTTGGCCTGATTGTTGGGCTGCTTGGCCCAAATCGGGTGATGGGTGCCGCCAAAGGGCGTGACTTGAACCGCCATGCCGTGGTCGATCACCCGGTCCATAAAGTCGGCATAGAACTGCACATAGCTGTTCGTCTCTGGGTTCATGTCCCGGCCGAGGGTCAGATACTCATCGGGATCGAGGAAGAGCCGGATGTGCTCAACGCCGATATCGGCCAGGTGCTGAAGCTCAGAGTCTTTGATGCTCCCGACCTGCGAGCGCTCGATATTGATGCCGTTGTCGAGCCGAGCGTAGTGGGCCGGAAACTTCCCATCGGCCACCGGTGCACTCGGAGCCGGTGCACTGGGAGCCGGGGCAGGCGCTGGCGCTGCCGGGGCGGGCGCGGGTTCCGGCGTTACGACCGGAGCGGGCTGGGCAACGACCGGAGCAGGAGCGGGAGCCGGCGCAACTGCGGGGGCCTGGGGCGCCGGCGCCGCGGCCTCATCCTCGCCCATCACATAAATGTCGGTGTGATTGCCCTCTCGACCGATATCAAAGCCGGACGCGAAGGGCGCGTCCACATCGACGAACGACACCGAAAACTCGTCATTGCCGTCGACGGTCAGCAACGCATCATCGTTCCGCCCGTCCCCATCAAGATCGGCTGTCTCGATATCGATTGCAGCTTTCCGGTCCTGATAGTCGTTGACACCATCGGTGTATTTGCCGCCCAGATCTTGGAAAATTTCGCTGAGATCCAAAACATCACTGGCCGATCCGTCCCCGGAAATGTTGTCGAAGTCGCGCACCACAACCCCGCGGCCGGCCTGCTCAGCGCCAACCACAAATGTCTCGTCCTGGAGGCGCTGGCTGTCAGCATTGAAGGTTTCAAGCGGTTCGGCAGGCTCTGGGGTATCGCCATCGGTCATGACGACGACATTGTCATGCACATTCGTCCCATCGCCGACATCAAAGGCGGTGTCCCACTTATTTGTCGGATCGACAAAAGTGAGCGAGAAATCATCCTTGCCAGCGATTGTCAGCCGAACATCGTCAGATTGCCCATCGTTATCAAAATCGCCGTGCTCGAATTGGACGGCCTCCCGGCGGTCCTGCAGGTCGTTAACGCCATCGGTGAACTGACCACCCAGGCCCTCGAAGATCTTCGAGATGTCCACCCGGTCATGGATCAAATCCGGGGGGGAAATGTTGTCGATGTCTTCGATCACGTATTGGCTATCATCACCATCGGCAAAAATGAACGACTCGCGAACCTCGTCTTCCCTGTCGGCACGAAACACAAACTTGTTGGTCGGATTACTCATGGTCGAACTCCCGATCGATCCCGCCTGGAAAAACGCCCCTACACCGGCCAGGCGGCCCATTGCTACACTTGCGACTGACTAAAAGGTCCCTCGGCCCAGCGTCCGATACCCGGCTCTTCGACCAGGCTTTGAACACAGGAAGGCAACGTTTTGCGCCCGATCGGCCCTTCCCCGGGGCCGGTCTTGCTCTGGCGTTCTCGCCAGTCGTTTATCTTTGATGCGATCCGGCGGCGGTTAAGCGAGACCGCCTGGCGTATTTGAGCGCGCCCCGCTTCGAGCCAAGCAACAAGGCCTCTCTGCACCATGCCCGCTCCGTGGCTCAGCCACGTGGTGCACAGCGTAAGGCGTCGTAACGGCTCTGTTCTGTCTGTATCCACCGCACCCCCCAACTTCAGGGCCCATAAGCCCAGCAACCCGCCACAGGTCGGCGGTTTGCGTTTGGCCCAGCCCCACAGGGAACCGGCCAAAACAGGGGTGTCGGTTTCTTCGCTGCCAGACACTTCCGGTCGGCAGGAACTACCAAATGATGCAACTTCCTTAAGTCGCAGACGAGCAAACGAATGCTCCGACTGCAGACTGCAGGATTTGCCATCCTGTTTGGCAGCTGGCAGGCCAAAACTGCGGCCCACCAAGCAGCACGAGTTACGTATAGAACGCATCGTCACCCGAACCGTCGCACGCGGTACTAACGGGACCGGCTAAACTTGCCGGCCGGCAGAAAACACCTGCCTACAGACAATCAGTAGAACTCACTGATTATGCCGGTCCCGGATTACTCCAACAGACGCGTGGAGAGTTACATCCGTCCCCCGAACAATGGCTTTCGAGAGAATTTAAAATTGCAACGGACCGGACGAGTGGAACGCAAGGTTACAGAAATGTCCCAAAGATGGCCCCAGACACCCCTTAGAGCCTCAAATTGTTTACCATAATAACCTGCAAATCCGCAAATGAACTCTTTGCTAAGGGGCAAAAACTGCCCCGATCATCTCTCGCGGATCGCTCGAAGCCTCGAATCGAGCACACGATGCACCGGTCCGGGCAAAATGCTCAGTAGAGATGCAATCGTTGTCGGCAACGCCTTCGGGTTTTTCAGCATCGCCAGCGGCGCCGTCTTCCATGCCGACACAGTGTACCGACGCGCAGCCCCATAGTCTTTGGCGTTATAGGCGAGGAAGGCCGTGTACCGGTCATGGTAGGCCCGGGCCTCCCGCGCGACGGGGCCAACCCTGTCCGGCGCCCACTCCAGCGCCCGGCGTAACACCTCATTCCAGCCCGTTTTAATCGCCTCGAAATTAAGGGTGAGCTGGCCCGCCCGCTCCCGCCGGTCGATCAAAGGCTCGCCAATGTTCTCAACCCGCCATTCCTCTCGCTCGGCAATCCGCAGCCACAGCTCCAGATCCTCGCAATACTTTAGCTGCGTATCGAAAAGCCCAACGGCCTCAAAGACATCGGCCCGGATAATCACCGAGCTCGTCGTCCCAACCGGATTATCAAAGAGGAGCGAGACAAAACTAAAGCGCCCCGTTGGCCCGCCCCCCGTGCGGTTTAGAACCCGTCCCTCTTCGTCAATGATCTGCCATCCGGAACATGTCATGGCGATCGACGGATCGGCCTCCATCAACGCGATCTGCCGCGCTGCTTTGTTGGCATGCCATCGGTCGTCGGCATCCAAAAAACCGATATAACGTCCCCGGGCCGCCTCGATGCCGGTGTTTCGCGCCGCCGAAGGACCGGCATTCGCCTGGTGCACGCCACGAACCGGAAACCTGCCAGGCTCTTTTTCAAGCGCTGCAATGGCCTCGGCCGTCCCGTCCCGCGAGCCGTCATTGACAATGACGATCTCCAGTTCATCGATCGTCTGGTCCTGAAGCGAGGCAATTGTCTCAGCCAAAAACTTCTCGGCGTTGTAGGCCGGGATCACCACACTAAGGAGAGGCGCGCGGGCCGGATCGGGCTGGCTCACACCTCCCGAAAAGCCTTCTGGCGCCTTGGCTGCCGTATCCGCTTGTGAGGTGTCGTCCATTGCCTCGCCTGCTCTTGCCGCGTTCCTTGCTTGGCTGCTTACCAGAAATCCCTTAATGGCAAGTCAGAGAAGCTTGGACAATTCTGCAGCCTGTTTGGGGCAAACACGCAACAAAGCGGAAAGCGGGGCAAATGGGCCGCGCGCGATCACGGAGTAGACCATGCGATCGATCTGGGCCGGCTTAAAGGACGCCTTTTCGGTCCTCACCGAGAGCCGGGAGGCCACCCACGCCGAGTATGAAGCGCTTTGGTATGTCCTTCACCGGGCCAAGCGCTGGGGCCTGTTCGATCTTAAGTCCACGTTCCAGCAGCTGGACATCGACGAGGACGTCAAGAAACGGGTGATTGGCCTTACCGACCATCTGCTAAAACTCGACGGCGCGTTCCCGAAGCATTTTCGCGCCCCGGGAAATTTACGCCTCGGCGATCACGAATTCGACGCGTTGTTTGTCTTCCTGACCGAAACCGGCGTTTGGGATTATGGGGTGCCGCTGAAACTAACCGCGGTGATCCCGGACAGTCTTTATTGGGGGGCACAGGCCCGGCTTGGGATTGCGCCGCTCGACCTTGACCGGGCCGAAGACCAACTCGTCGGATTTTATCGCGTCTACGCGACCACCGGCCTTCCCAAGCGCATGAGCCGCGGAGGCTTAATCGTGTTCCGTCATCCGATTACGGAGGTTTATCACGCCTTCTACCGGGCCCCGCGCCTCGATGCCTCCGGCTCGATTGACTTTATCGGCTTCGCGATCCCTGGACCGCGCCAAACGAGCCTTTCTCTTTACAGTGTGCCGGAGGGGGCCGAGGCGAGCGCTAAACCCGATCCGGCCGACCCAGAGACGGCCATCTTTGCGCCCGACACCCAGCCCCTGGCGGCAATCCTTGCCAACGAGGCCGGCGAGGGGCTCCATGGCCATTATGTGCTACCGGGACGCGCGGGCGGGCTTTACGCCAAGCGCGCGGTGGTTGGCAACACGGTCGAGGCGCTTGATAAGACCCTGAACGAAGCCGTCATCGATACGGTTCGTGTCGATCCGGAAGACTTGCCGATTGCAGACATGAATGCGGCAGTCCGCCTTGGGCTGATTGTTCCGGCAGGCGGGGCAACCCGCTTTGAGGGCGCCGCGGCGGAAGCCTATGAAGCGCCACAAGCCGTCCTTTCCTCCGTAGAGGGCCTAAACGATGATCGATGACAGCATCGCCCCTTTACGCATTGCAATCGCCGGCGCCGGCGGGCGGATGGGACGGGCCCTTGTTTCAGCGGTCATCGCAGAGCCGGGATGTACGCTCGCCGGTGCGTTCGAAAGCCCGGGCCATAGCGGGATTGGCGCCGATCCGGGGGTCCTCGCCGGGCTCGAGCCCACGGGCCTATCGATTGTGCCCGGCATAAATGCCCTTGCAGAGACCGCCGAGACGCCGCCCGACGCTGTAATCGATTTCACGGTACCAGAGGCGAGCTGTGCGCATGCAGAGCATATCGCGGCACACGGCGGTGTTCATGTGATCGGCACGACAGGATTGTCCCCCGAGCAGGAAGAGGCGCTCGCCAGCGCAGCCGAACGATCCGTGATCGTCAAATCGGGCAATATGAGCCTCGGGGTCAATCTTGTCGCTGCGCTTGTGAAAACCGTCGCAAAAAGCCTTGGCGAGGACTGGGACATCGAAGTTTTAGAGATGCATCACCGCCACAAGGTGGATGCCCCCTCCGGCACCGCCTTGATGTT
>JBCDJA010000050.1:0-10282 GCA_038748465.1 Pseudomonadota bacterium | reverse complement strand
CGGGCGATCGCGACCGACCGACGCGTCGACGAACTTGAAGCCGAGATCGATGCCAAGGCGGTGAAAATCCTCTCGCGCCGAGAACATTTTGCCGGCGATTTGCGGGCTTGTGTTGGGGCGATCAAGATTGCAACCGATCTCGAGCGCATCGGCGATCTTGCCAAAAACGTCGCCAAGCGCACAATCGACATCAATAGCAAGGAACCCGTGCGCTCAAGCTATGCTCTTGTCGGCATGGGCCGCCAGGCGCTGTTGCAGCTCACCGAGGTGCTCAACGCGTTTGCCCAAAAGGATATGGAGCTGGCCCTGTCCGTTTGGCGCCGCGACCATCGGATCGATCACCTGTACAACAGCCTGTTCCGTGAGCTGCTCACCTATATGATGGAAGACCCGCGCACGATTGGCCCCTGCACTCATCTTTTGTTCATTGCCAAGAATATCGAACGAATCGGCGATCACGCGACCAACATCGCGGAGATTGTCCATTACATGATCGCTGGCGAGTACATTAAGGAGGACCGGCCAAAGCTTGAGCAGGTGGCGCAGGTGGACTTTGGAAGCGAGCCTGATGCGGCCGGGGGAGCGACCGACCTCTTGAAAACGCAAGACACGGACGACCGCTAAGGGACGGTTTGGGGACGATGAAGACGACAGTCTTGGTGATTGAAGACGAAAAGCCACTTCAGACCTTGCTTGAATACAATCTCGACCAGGAGGGATATCGCGTTCTGATCGCTGGCGATGGGGAGGAGGGGCTTTTAATGGTTGATGAGGAGCAGCCCGATCTTGTCATCCTCGATTGGATGCTGCCGCAAATTTCGGGCATCGAGGTATGCCGCCAGCTGCGCAGCCGGGCCGAAACCCGCAATCTGCCGATCATCATGCTAACGGCGCGCAGCGAGGAAGCCGACCGGGTGCGCGGGCTAGAGTTGGGTGCCGACGATTATGTGCTTAAACCCTTTTCCACATCGGAGCTAATGGCACGGATCAAGGCGGTTCTGCGCCGCATTCGCCCTGGCCTGGCAGAAGATAAGATCGTCTTCGGTGATATTATCCTTGACCGGACGGCCCGCCGGGTCCGTCGGGGCGAGCGCGACATCCACCTCGGTCCGACAGAATTCCGATTGCTCGATCACCTCGTGCAATTTCCGGGTCGAGTGTTCAGCCGCGAGCAATTGCTGAATGCTGTCTGGGGCTCGAATGTTTATGTCGATGCACGGACGGTCGATGTGCATATCGGCCGGCTGCGCAAGTTGCTCAACAAGAAAGATGAAAAAGATCCGATCCGCACGGTCAGATCTGCCGGCTATGCCCTAGACGAAACCTATCCGGCAACCCTCTAGACCGCTGCTTCGCAAAGCAGGACCGGTTTGCGGACAAAACGAGACCACAAGCTCGCAGCAGCAAACCGCTTTATAGTAGCTTGGCGGCGCTCTCGGTCACAACCTCGCGGGGCGTACCTGCCTTAATGTTAGCCAGCGGCGCGTTTCTTGTCGCGTTTGTTGGCCGGCTGATAAGCAAGCCTTGCGTGCGCCTTGCAATAGGGCATTCCGGGTTCGGCTTTATTTCCACAAAAGTGAAATCCCGGTGATCCGGGATCGCCGATCGGCCACTTACACATCGATGGGCTTAAGGTCATCAGGGTGGCGTGATCCCCATTGTCCAAGGTCGCGGGCTTCACGCTTTCCATAAGCGGCAGCACCGGCTTGGGTTGTGGCCGGGGCAGGGGCCGTGGGCGGGGCCGGTCTGAGCGAGACCGGGTTGCCCTGCCAGAAAGCCCCAAACGATGGACCTTTCCGATCACGGCGTTTCGCGTCACCTCGCCCAGTTCTCTGGCGATCTGACTGGCACTGAGGCCTTCAGCCCACAGCTTTTTCAATTTCTCAACGCGGTCGTCGGTCCAAGCCATAGCGGCCTCCATCCGTATCAACTCGGACGAGATTAACCTTTTCCAGCTTGGGATCAACTACATCTGGTAGGTCGGGCCGAATTTTCCACAATATATTTGGTGTGGAGGGTCCGATCAGGGTCTCATGGCGCCGTGCCGGGGAGCCATCCCCTGTGATCGCCGCCCATTGCGAGGGCGCTAGGGGCAAGTTACACCACCGCGCACCGCCAATCGGGCGAATCACCAGCACAAACGTTGTAACGCTATGACCCCATCGAGTATCGAAAATCAATCCCCTTCGACCGCGGACGCCTTCTCAGGCGGCATCGGCGTGCCACCGCGACCGGGCGTACGCCGCTTTGGGCGGGTCAATTGGATCGGGTTCCAGACGCTTCTGTGGAAGGAAATAAAGCGGTTTTTGAAGGTCTCGATGCAGACGATTGTCGCGCCGGCTGTGACATCGGTCCTGTTTCTGATCATTTTCACCTTCGCCGTGGGGCAGTATCGCGGCGATGTCGGCGCCCTGGCCTATACCGATTTTCTGGTGCCGGGCCTTATTATGATGACGTTGTTGCAGAATGCCTTTGCCAACACGTCCTCATCCCTGATGATCGCGAAAATCCAAGGCAATATCGTGGATTATCTCATGCCGCCCCTCTCGGCCGGAGAGTTGACGGCCGCGATCGTGGCGGGGGGGATCGTGCGCGGCGTCCTCGTTGCGCTTTTCACGGCGCTTGCTATGGCGCCCCTGGCCTTTGTCAGCTTGCAAATTCATTCGCTCGCCGCGGTCGTCTACTTTGCGATTGCCGCGTCATGCCTGTTGTCGCTTGTCGGCATGTTGACCGGTGTGTGGGCGGAGAAGTTCGATCACCTGGCGACGATCACGAATTTCGTCATCATTCCCCTGACCTTCCTGTCGGGTACATTTTACTCGATGCAGCACGACCAGAGCCAAATGCCGGACGTTGTTGCCACCGTCAGCAATTTTAATCCGTTCTTTTACTTGATCGACGGGTTTCGCTTCGGGATGACCGGCCAAAGCGATGGGAATGTGGCGGTCGGCGTGGGCGTTACGCTGGTGCTCAACGCGGCCTTGTTTGTCCTTGTCTGGTGGGTCATTCGCCGGGGTTACCGGCTCAAGGCCTGATCGCGCTAGGCCCCCGAGAGGTAGCAAGCGGGCCACCAAGCCGGCCCAGCAAGCGGGCTCACGGGGACGCCAGGGCTGAGGGGCTGCGCGCCTTTGGGGGCCATTGACAAGTCGGGGCCCCTGCAGCCTTAATTCAGTCAGCGAGCCGCCCTTGACCTGGGCGGCTTCTTTTTTTCCAACGCGCTTTGCTCCTTGGGTCTGCGCATAGCGCCGCAGCACGAGATCGGCTCCATGATATCGCCCGTCCTCCCGACCTACAGCAACAACCCGCTCGGCTTTGAGCGCGGCGAAGGGGCGTGGTTGATCACGGCCGAGGGCGAACGCTATCTCGATTTTATGGCCGGCATTGCGGTGAACGCCCTGGGGCACTGCCACCCCCACCTTGTCGAGGCACTCAAGGCGCAATCGGAAAAGCTATGGCACACCTCAAATGTCTTCCGCATTGAGGGCCAGGTCCGGCTCGCCGAACGCTTGGTTGCAGCCACCTTCGCCGACACGGTTTTCTTCACCAATTCAGGCACCGAGGCGATTGAGTGCGCGATCAAGATGGCGCGCCGCGCGCAGGCGGTTCGCGGACGGCCTGAGCGCTATCGGCTGGTGACCTTTGAGGGGGCTTTTCACGGCCGCTCGCTTGCGGCCATCGCTGCCGGCGGGCAGGAAAAATATCTGGAGGGCTTCGGCCCCCCCATGGCCGGGTTCGATCAGGTGCCCCTGGGCGATGAAGCAGCGCTCAGCGCTGCCTTGGGCCCGGAAACGGCGGGCATTCTGGTTGAACCGATCCAGGGCGAAGGTGGGGTGCGGGTTGTGCCGGACGCGCTGCTGCAGCATTTGCGAGACCTTTGCACGCACCATGATCTGCTGTTGGTCTTCGATGAGGTGCAATGCGGTGTGGGCCGGACCGGCCGCCTCTTCGCCCACGAAGTGTCAGGGGTCACGCCCGATATCATGGCGATCGCCAAAGGCATCGGCGGCGGCTTTCCGCTCGGGGCGTGCCTGGCGACGGAGGCCGCCGGCGCGGGGATGACCAAGGGCACCCATGGCTCCACCTTCGGCGGCAACCCCTTGGCCGTCGCCGTGGGGCATGCGGTGCTGGATGTGGTGATGGAGCACGGCTTCCTTGACCGCGTGAACGCGACCGCCGGGCAGCTTCGTCAATCGCTCCTGGGGCTGAAGGACCGCTATCCGACGATCATTGACGAGGTCAGGGGGACCGGCCTCATGCTCGGGCTTAAAACCCGGGTCGAGAACATTGCGCTCGTCGAGGCGGCCCGTCAGGAACATCTGCTCGCGGTCGGGGCCGGTGAAAATGTGGTCCGCTTGCTGCCCCCCCTGACGATCGGCGAGGCGGAGATCGGTGCGGCCATTGGCTCGCTCGAGCGCGCCTGCGAGCGGCTTCTCGCGGCCGAAGGCAGGGCCGCGCAATGAAGCACTTTATCGACCTGGCAGACCTTAGAGGGCCAGAGCTGCGGGGCCTCTTGGACGATGCGCATCGGCGCAAAGCCGCACGCAAAGGCTGGCCCAAGGCGCGCCCGGACGCCGACCGGCCGCTGGGCGATGCTCTGCTTGCGATGATCTTCGAACGTCCCTCAACCCGGACCCGCGTTTCCTTCGATGCGGCCATGCGCCAATTGGGCGGGCAAACCATTGTGCTTAACAGCACCGATTTGCAATTGGGCCGCGGCGAGACCATTGAGGACACGGCCAAGGTTCTATCGCGCTATGTCGATGCCATTATGATCCGGTCGAGCGATCACGAGACGGTATTGCGGCTGCGCGACACGGCCACGATCCCCATCGTCAATGGACTGACCAATCTGTCCCATCCCTGTCAGATCCTGGCCGATATCGAGACCTATGAAGAGCATTGCGGCTCGATTGAAGGGGCTGTCGTGGCCTGGTGCGGGGATGGGGACAATAACGTCGCCCGGTCCTGGGTGCATGCCGCCGTTCGCCTTGGCTTCACCTTGCGCATCGCTTGCCCAGAGGCCTTTGCGCCCGATGCCGACCTGATGGCTTGGGTGGAGACAGAAGGCGCTCCGTTGAGCTCCATTACGGTGACGCGCGATGCAGCGCGCGCGGTCGACGGGGCGGACTGCGTGGTGACGGACACCTGGGTGTCGATGGGCGATGCGCAGGCAGAGGAACGGCTGACGCTGCTAAAGCCTTATCAGATCACCCAAGACTTGATGGCGCGGGCGGCCAAGCACGCCATCTTTTTGCATTGCTTGCCCGCCTATCGAGGTAAAGAGGTGACGGCTGAGGTTTTGGACGGGCCCCAATCGGTCGTCTTTGACGAGGCGGAAAATCGCATTCATGCACAAAAGGCGATTTTGAACTGGTGCCTCTCGTGAGCGATGAGGGCCCGAGCTTGGACAGCTTGGCTGCCGGCGATACCCAGGATCTTGTGAGGCCCTTTGCAATCGAAGGTCTTGATATCCGAGGCCGGATTGTCCGCCTAGGTCCAGCTCTCGATCAAATCTTGACGGCGCACGACTATCCAGAGCCCGTGTCGCGGCTTCTCGGTGAAGCGCTTTTGGTGTTGTGCCAACTTGCCGCTGGCCTCAAATTTGAGGGTAAGCTGTCGCTGCAATTGCGCGGCAACGGGCCGGTCAGTATGCTGATTGCCGACTTCTTTACGCCAGGCACCCTTCGCGGCTATGCAAGGCACGCCGCCGGCACCCTGCCGGAGGAGGCCGGGCCCATCGAAACCGGCCAGGTGCGTGTCGCGCCCCTTTTGGGGGAGGGGGTACTGACCGTTGTTATCGACCAGGGTCCTGACACGGAACGCTACCAAGCCGTGGTCGCCTTGGAAGGTGACACGCTCACCGAGGTTATGGCCCACTATTTCATCCAATCAGAGCAACTGGCGACCGCCTTTGAAAACCGGCTCGCGCGGATCGTCGATGCGCAAGGCCAAGAAACCTGGGTCGGCGGCGGGCTCATGCTTCAGCATATGCCACGCTCGGCCAAGGCCCCCGGCACGGGCGAGCCTGCGAGCGAGGCGTGGAACCGGTCCGATCTTCTCCTCCGCACGGTTGAGACCCACGAGCTGACCGATCCGACCCTGCCTGTCGATCAGCTGTTGTATCGTTTGTTTCATGAAGACGGGGTCCGGGTCTTTGAGAGCTTGCCGACCATGGCTGGGTGCCGCTGCCGGGCCGAGACCGTGGAAACCGTCTTGAAATCCTACGGCACCGAGGATCTGTCGGACATGGTGGAAGACGGGGTCATCACCGTGCACTGCGAGTTCTGCAAAACGGCCTATCGTTTCGATCCGGCAACCCTTGACCGACTCACGTAAGATGCGCCCTGCCATCGCTTTGCACGGGATTAGGCCATGATTAGCAATCGCAAGCGCCTTCCACGTCTGTGTTTCCTCCTCCTGGCCCTCATACTGGTTGCGGCCTGCGCTTCGACACCGCCCCCGCCTCCCACCGCGCCGCCCTTGCGCTTTACCGGTGAGCCGATTGAGGTATTCGTTCGGGATGTGACCTTCGTGGAAGCCTACAGCCCGCCACTTGCCCCGCCCCATATCGAGCATGAATTTGGTATCTTCCCCGCACAGATCGTCCGCAACTGGGCATCGGACCGGCTTAAGCTGGTGGGGGGCCAGGGCGAACTGACGATCACGATCCTCGATGGGCGGGTTGTGGAAACGGTTCTGCCGGTCAACCAATCGGTCGGCGATTTTGTGCGGGTGGAGCCTGCGAATGAGTGGCAGTCGGTGCTCGATGTGGAGGTGACCTATCGGGGGCCGCTCGGCACCTCAAGCGGCCGGGTGACGGCCAATGCGCTTCGAACCCTCAATGAAGGCACGACGCTCAATCAGCGGACGGATGCCTATTACAGCTTGTTGCAAGACCTTGCCGGCAAGGTGGGACCGGCCCTTGAAACGCAATTTCGCGACAAGCTGAGCTTTCTCGTCTTAGATCCTGGCCTTTAATTGATCCGTGTGCGGCCAGTGCGGCCAGTGCGGCCGGTGCGACCCGTTTGGGCCCGAGGGAATGGCCGCTGCGGCTGCTAACGGGCCTCCACGAGGGCGATGAGCCGCGCCATAAAGGCGGCGCCGGCTTCAAGCTGGCCCCGATCGATGAACTCGTCCGGTTTGTGAGCCTCGGTAATGTGCCCGGGCCCGCAGACCACGGTTGGAATGTCGGCTGCCTCGAAAAGACCCGCCTCCGTGGCAAAGGAGACGGCCTCGGTCTCGTTGGTGCCGGCGAGCATAAAGGCGAGGCTTTCCGCGTCGCTTTCTGGATTGGTCCGAAAGGGAGGGGCAAAGGCCAGCTCTTTGGTGTCGATCGCGCAGTCGGCATGGCGTTCCTGCAGGGGGGGCAGAACATGATCCTCCGCATAGGCCCTAAACGCCTCGATAATCGTCTCAGGCGATTCATCCGGCAGCATGCGATATTCCCACTCAAAACGGCAGGACCTGGGAATAATGTTCGCTGCCGTCCCCCCGTCGATGGTTCCGACCTCGATTGTGGTGTAGGGCGGCGTAAAGCGTGTGCTTTCAGGCGGCGGGGCGGAGGCCGTCCGCTTGGCTTGCTCGTCCTCAAGAAAGCCAATCAGCTTTGCGGCGGCGGCAATCGCGTTCGCCCCTTTGTGGCTTTGGCTTGAATGCGCCGCATACCCCGTAACCCGGGTGACAAACCGCCGACTGCCCTTATGAGCGTTGACGACTTTCATGGACGTGGGTTCCCCGACAATCACTGCCCTTGGGCGGGGCAGGTCGCGGATGATGGCATCGATCATCGGCCGCACGCCGATACAGCCGATTTCCTCATCATAGGAAAAGGCGAGATGAATGGGGACTGACGGATTGGCCCTTACCATGTCCGGAACAGCGGCAAGGGCCAGGGCGAGAAAGCCCTTCATGTCGCAGGTGCCCCGGCCAAAAAAACGGCCCCGCCGCTCCGTGAGCGTAAAGGGGTCGGATGTCCAGGCTTGGTCTTCCACCGGCACCACATCCGTATGGCCGGAGAGCACAATACCGCCCGCCACATTGGGGCCAACGGTTGCAAACAAATTGGCCTTGCGCTGGGTCTCGTCGTGGACCCTGCGATGACTGATCCCGCTTTCGCTCAACAGGTCGGCAACATAATCGATCAGCCCGAGATTTGATTTTTCCGATGTCGTGTCGAAGGCAACAAGATCGGCGAGGATGGCCCGGGCCCGGCCCACAAGGTCGCTGTGATCTGCGGTCATGATCGGTTTCTCATCGCGTGTTAGATGCGCCAAAAGGTGGGGGAGAAAAGCACGAGGACAGTGAACAATTCCAGACGGCCCAGCAACATGCCAAGCGAGAGCAGCCATTTGGCCCCGTCAGACAGATGGAAGAAATTGTCCGCCGGTCCAACGCTGCCAAGGCCTGGCCCCACATTGGCCAAGGCGGTTCCCGCCGCCGAAAATGCCGTTAACGGATCGTCCACCATGGTTGCAAGCAGAACCGAGAGAATGGCAAAGGAGGCAAAAAACAAAAAGAAAAAACTTGCAACCGAGTCCACCACCTTCTCGCTGACCGGCTCTCCGTTATAGCTAATTTTGAAGATCCCATGGGGATGCATGAGCCGAGAAACCTGGACCTTGACCGCCCCATAGATAATCTGAAAACGGAAAATCTTGATACCGCAAGACGTAGAGCCCGCGCATCCGCCAATAAACATCATAGCAAAAAACGCAAAAATCGCGAACGGGCCCCATGCACTGTAATCCGTGCTCGCATAGCCGGTCCCGGTAATGATCGACACCGCGTTAAAGGCCGAGCTGCGCAGCGCCTCGCCATTGGCGATCTCGGACGTCGATAGCTGGTAGAGCGTCAATAGCCCAATGGCTGTCGCGACAATTCCGAAGAAGCACAAAACTTGGCTGTCCCGCAGCAACGGAAGCGGATTGCCGCGCACGGCATGGATATAAAGCGCGAAGGGCAGGGACCCCACAATCATGAAAACGATCGCGATCACCTCAACCGGCGGGCTTTCGAAATAGCCGATCGATAGATCGTGGGTGGAAAACCCGCCCGTTGCAATCGTCGTCATGGCATGGGCGAGGCTGTCGAACAGGTTCATACCGGCAGCCCAATAGGCACCGGCGCAAATGGCAGTCAGGGCAAAATAAAGCGCCGTGATCGATCCCGCGATCTGCGTTGCCCGGGGTAGAATCTTCTCGGAGGTGTCGGAACTCTCAAGGCGGAACAATTGCATGCCGCCGACTTGCAACATCGGCAAAACCGCAATCGCCATGACGATAATGCCAATTCCGCCCAGCCATTGCAGGAGCGACCGCCACATCTTAATCCCGCGCGAGGCCCTTTCCAGGTCCGTGATGATGGTCGATCCGGTTGTCGTCAGCCCCGACATCGCCTCGAAAAACGCATCGGTGTAATTGAGGTGGATCGAGCTGAAGACAAAGGGCAGGGCGGCAAAGGCGACAAGCACAACCCACGAGACGGTGGTCAGCAGGAACGCCTGTTTGCGCGTTAATTGTCCGCCTTGGCCCCACGCAGACGCCAGAAGAGACATCCCTACAAAGAGGGTCAGCATGGCGGAAACGGCAAAGCCGATCCAACTTTCCTGAGCGGCAAGACTCATAAAGGGATCGTCCACGGCTTGATCGGCAAAATCGATCAGTGCCGGGAGTGCCATAGCCAGGCCCAGGGTCGTCAGCAGGAAGCCTTGGACGAGAAAGATCGGCTGCAGGTCGCGCACGCAAGAGCGCTCCGTAAGGGGGCCACCTGCCTGATTGGAGCTTGGGCAAGCATCAAGCAAGGCGGATGGACTGTGCGGGCACGCAAACCCTGGCGGCCAGCTAAGCTGGGCGCCTGCTGGCGCCGCTCCCCCTTGCTCTAGGCCCCCGATGCGGGACGGTCAAGGCCGCTTGAGGAGGCGAAAATCGGCCCCGCTCGCGCGGCGATTAGCCTTCGACGGAGGATTGAGGATTGCCGATAATCGTCAAGAACTCCCGCCGGGTCATCGGGTCTTTCCGGAATGCGCCAAGCAGGGTGCTCGTCACCATGGACACGCCCGGCTTATGAACGCCGCGGGTCGTCATGCATTGGTGTTGGGCTTCCAGCACCACGGCAACCCCGCGGGGCTGCAGAACGTCTTGAATGGTGTTGGCGATTTGCGCCGTCAGTTTTTCCTGCACCTGCAGCCGGCGCGCATACACCTCCACAACGCGGGCGAGTTTGCTGATGCCGACAACCCGGTTCTCCGGCAGATAGGCAACATGCGCCTTGCCGATGATCGGTG
>JBCDJA010000049.1:0-10305 GCA_038748465.1 Pseudomonadota bacterium | reverse complement strand
CTGCAATCACTCTATGTAGCCAACAATGTGTGCTCGGCGGTCGACTATTTCCGCAAATTGGGCGGCAATGTCGGCGTTGCGGGTATGCTGATCAACAAAGATGACGGCACCGGCGAGGCCCAGGCCTTCGCCGAGGAGGTCGGCATCCCGGTGCTTGCGGCCATCCCGCAAAACGAAGACATCCGTCGCAAAAGCGCGAATTACCAAATCGTCGGCTTTCCCGGCGGCGATTGGGGCGATCTGTTTCAGACGCTGGCGGACAATCTGGTCGCCGCGCCGCCCACCAAACCGAAACCCTTGTCCCAGGACGAATTGATCGGGCTTTTCGATACGGACGAGACCGGGGGCAATTTTGTGCTGCAACCCGCGAACCCCGAAGACATGTGCGCGGGCTCTAGCCTGGCGCGCCCCTCCCTCGAAATCATCTACGACAGCGTTTGAAAGTCCTGCCGATGGACGCCGCCCGCATGAGTGACAGCAGCTCTCTTGGAACCGAAGAACGCCCCGTGGCCGAAACCCCTTCGCCATCAGGAGGGGAGCTTGGCTGCCATGCGGGTGCCGAGCACATGCGGGCGGCAGCCGAGGCCGCCGGAAAAGCCGACATCCTTGAAACCTTTGCCAAGGATTATCCGAAGGGTCCCCACGACCAGCCCCAATCCATGTGCCCGGCCTTTGGTTCGCTGCGTGTCGGGCTGCGGATGCGCCGTGTCGGGACGATCCTGTCGGGCTCCGCGTGCTGCGTTTACGGACTGACCTTTACATCGCATTTTTATGGGGCGCGGCGCTCGGTCGGCTATGTGCCCTTCAACTCCGAAACCCTAGTAACCGGCAAACTTTATGAGGACATCCGGGACGCGGTGCACGAGATGGCCGACCCCGACCATTACGACGCGATCATCGTCACCAACCTTTGCGTCCCCACCGCTTCCGGCGTCCCCTTGCAGATGCTGCCAAAAGAGATCGATGGCGTGCGGATTATTGGCATCGATGTGCCCGGCTTTGGCGTGCCGACCCATGCCGAAGCAAAAGACGTGCTCTCCGGTGCCATGCTAAACTACGCACGCCAGGAGGCAGCGGCCGGGCCGGTTGCAGCGCCCCGTAAGGCAAAAGACGACAAGCCCAGCATCACCTTTGTCGGCGAGATGTTTCCCGCCGACCCGGTCATGCTGGGTGCGTTGCTTGAGCCTTTGGGTCTGGCTGCCGGCCCGGTTGCGCCCGTCCGCGAATGGCGCGAGCAATATGCAGCCCTCGACTGCGCCGCTGTTGCGGCGATCCACCCCTTTTACACCGCCACGTTTCGGGAGTTTTCCGCAGCCGGCCGACCGATCGTCGGCTCCGCCCCTGTGGGTTTTGAAGGCACGGATGCCTGGTTAAAGGCGATCGGGGAGGCCTGCGGCCTCGACCAAGCCCGGATCGATGGGGCCCGCAACCGGTTCGGCCCGGCGCTCAAGGCCACCTTAGGCGACAATCGGATCAACGGGCGCATTACCCTGTCGGGCTATGAGGGGTCTGAATTGCTGGTGGGCCGGCTCCTCGTCGAGTGCGGGGCTGATTTACGCTATGTCGGGTCTGCCTGTCCGCGCACCCCCTATTCCGCCGAGGACGCGGCTTGGCTTGAGGCCCATGGGGTGACTGTCGCTTTCCGCGCCTCGCTCGAGCAGGATTTGGCGGCCTTTGAAGCCTTCAAGCCTGACCTTGCGATCGGAACGACGCCAGTTGTTCAGCATGCAAAGGAAGCGGCAACACCTGGCCTTTACTTTACCAATCTGATCTCAGCCCGGCCGCTTATGGGCCCAGCGGGGCCTGCCGCCCTGGCGCAAATCATCAATGGCGCAATCGGCAATAAGGCCCGATTTGACAAGATGAGCGCTTTTTTTGAGGGCGTCGGGAGCGGCGATAAGGCCGGGGTCTGGGAGGACGTGCCCGTCGAGCGGCCTCAATTCCGCAAAAAATACGCAGCGAAGATGAAGATCGCCGCCAATGCGGTCGATTCAGGGGAGGCTGTGGGATGCTGATCCTCGACCATGATCGGGCGGGCGGCTATTGGGGCTCAGTCTATGTCTTCACGGCCATCAAAGGGCTGCAGGTCATCATCGACGGGCCGGTTGGTTGTGAAAATTTGCCTGTCACCTCGGTCCTTCATTACACCGACGCTTTGCCGCCCCATGAATTGCCAATCGTCGTCACCGGTTTGGGTGAGGAGGAATTAGGCCAGACCGGGACCGAGCAAGCCATGAAACGCTCCCGCTCGGTGCTCGACCCGGCCTTGCCGGCCGTTGTCGTCACCGGATCCATTGCCGAGATGATCGGCGGCGGGGTGACGCCTGAAGGGACAAACGTCCAGCGCTTCCTGCCCCGCACCATTGACGAAGATCAATGGCAGAGCGCCGACCGCGCCATGAAATGGCTGTGGACGGAATACGGTCCGAAAAAAGGACGGGTTAAGGCACGCCCCGCCCGCAAGGAAGGCGAGCGCCCGAAGGTCAATATCATTGGGCCGATTTACGGCACATTCAACATGCCGTCCGACCTTGCCGAAATGCGCCGGCTGATCGAGGGCATCGGTGCCGAGGTCAATATGGTTTTCCCACTGGGCAGCCATCTTGCCGATGTCACCAAACTCGCCAATGCCGATGTCAATGTGTGCCTCTACCGGGAATTCGGTCGGTCCTTGTGCGAAGTGTTGGAGCGGCCCTACCTCCAGGCGCCCATTGGCATTCACTCCACGACGGCCTTCCTTGAGACCTTGGGCGAGATGCTCGATCTTGACCCAACCCCCTTCATCGAGCGGGAAAAACACACGACCCTGAAACCCATGTGGGATTTGTGGCGGTCCGTGACACAGGATTTCTTCGCCACAGCCAATTACGCGGTTGTCGCAAGCGAAACCTATGAGCGGGGCATCCGCAACTTCCTCACCGAGGAAATGGGTCTTCCGTGTACCTTGTCGGCGCAGCGCAAAGCCGGCGTCAAACCGGATAATGCTGCCATCAAACAAGGGCTGATCGATCGGCCGCCGCTCGTGCTTTTTGGATCCTATAATGAGCGCATGTATATGGCCGATGCCGGTCTGCGTGCTGCTTATATTCCGGTGTCCTTCCCCGGTGCCATCATCAGGCGGCATACTGGTACGCCAATCATGGGATATTCGGGGGCCGCCTGGATGATCCAGGAAGTATGCAACGGCCTGTTCGATGCGCTTTTTCATATTCTGCCCCTTGCCGGGGAGCTCGACGCCGTCGACAGCACCCTAACGAATGCCGACCACGGATTGGCGTGGGATGACGACGGCAAGGCCGAGCTGGAAAGACTTGTCGCGACCGAACCCGTCCTAACACGGATTTCTGCGACCAAAAGGCTTCGCGATGCGGCGGAGGCCGCGGCAAGAGCTGCAAACGATACCACGGTGACGCACGGCCATGTCGTGCGAGCAAAAGCAAGACTGTCCCTTATTCGTGCGGCCTGACCACACAAGCGCAAACCACGATCCACGGGAGGATTGAGACATGGCAGACTTAGAGATGGCGAAGGACCTTCGGTGGTCGGATCGACAGGCGCGTCCCATGCGCGGCGCGAGCCCGGCCTCGATCGCGGGCTATTGGCTGCTTGTCTCCTTGCTCTTACCGATTTGTTGTGTCGCGACGCTGTTGAAACGCTTCAGCAGCCGGCCCACGGCCTCCTCTCCTGTCCGGGGGGCCGACAAACGGTCCTTGGTCAGAGAGTCCCTTGCATCGGCCCATGCGGCCGCCGGCTATGCCTTTTTGGTTTAGCCCCCACCAGTTTGCCGGTGTCCAAAACCGGTGAAGGCGAAACCTGACACACCATCTCGTCGGATTTCGTCAACCGCGCCGCGGCGGTTCCGCGGCACTCAAGACTAGGAGGGTGACGTTAATGGCTACTGACGTCTCGCTGTCAGGTCTTTCCGAAAGCGAAGCACAGGAATTCCACAAGTACTTCATCCAAGGCTTTATAGGCTTCACGATCATCGCGATCGTGGCGCATATTCTGGTCTGGGCATGGCGTCCGTGGATTCCGGGCGATGATGGTTATTCCTCAATCGAGGGGATTAATCAGACGCTCAACGCGCTTCTGCCTGTGATTGTATAGGAGCCAAACCATGTGGAGAATCTGGTACCTATTCGATCCTCGTAGACTGCTTGTCGGGATGGCGGTGTTTCTTTTCTCACTCGCGATCCTGATTCATTTCATCCTGCTGAGCACGGCTCGGTACAACTGGTTTGAAGGCAGCGCCCTCAGCAGTGTACCGGTTGAAGAGTCGTCGACCATGCCGGTTGAAACGTTTCGATATTTCGGTTGACCGAAAACGGACAACGGGCGGGGGGTGTCGGCAAGCTGGCTTCCCCGCCCGTTTCCTTTTTGGGCGCTCTACTCCCCTTCTCGCTATTTGACGATTTCCATCAGCACACGGTGCCGCGCGGTCGTTGGTAAGCGCGGTAACGCGGGCTGTGCTGCGCGCTCAACGCCAAGCGCGGGGACCTAGCGCAACCATCTCAAGGTGCGCGTTCCACAAGCCAAAGCGTTTGGTCTCCAGGTGGGAGCAGAGCGCTTGAAGACATCGGCAGGTGCTGAAGCGGAACCCGCGTTTAAAACCGCAAATCCGGGAACCGCTCGACATAGATCCGGAACCAGGGGGTGAACCTCTCCGGCGCCTCTGCGATCTCGCCCCGCAAAGCCGCGGGCGCAACCCAGCGCACCTCACTCACCTCATCCGGATTGAGACGCATACGCAGCGTCTGAGGCCGCACATCGGCCAGAAAAAACGTGACCCGTTCGTGCTCAGTAAGGCCCTGGCCCACATCGGCCTCATACTCAACCGTGCACGATGCGGTTAGCGGGACGCGCACACCCAACTCTTCGCGCAAGCGCCGATGGGCACAATCTGAGAGACTTTCTTGCCAATGGGGGTGGGAGCAACAGGTGTTCGCCCACTGACTGCCGCAATGATATTTGTGGGCTGCCCGACGCTGGATCAAAAGCCTCGGCCCATCGAACAAAAACACCGAGATCGCGAGATGGAAGATGGCTCCCTTATGGGCGGCCATTTTCTCGATGGGAAAGAGGCTGCCATCTGTCGCGATGCCGGGGATGAGTGTCGGTGCGTTCATGACTTAGAAAGTGCTCCGGACAAACGCTCAGTCAAGTGACGGGCGCCCAGTCAAGCGACTGCCCCGCGATCAAGCGGGTGCCAAGCGCTTAGGCGACCGCTCGCGCAAGGGCGCATTGCGACCAAAGATCGTTGAGGGCACTAACGAGATGGTTGATGTCGGCATCCGAGTGCAACGGGGTTGGGGTAATGCGCAGACGCTCCGTCCCCACGGGAACGGTTGGATAATTGATCGGCTGAACATAAATCCCGTACTGATCGAGCAGAAGGTCGGAGATCCATTTGCACTTGCCCGCATTGCCGACGATGACCGGAACGATGTGGCTCGGATTATCGAGGTGGATGATGCCCCTAGCATCGAGGAGACTGCGCACACGCGCGACCCGCTCCTTATGGCGATGCCGTTCGATCTCGCTGTTTTTAAGGCAATTGATTGATGCGGTGGCGCCGGCTGCCAGCGCCGGCGGAAGGGCGGTCGTGAAAATAAACCCGGAGGAGAACGAGCGCACAAAATCGCACAGGGCCGTCGAGCCGGTGATGTAGCCCCCCATCACACCGAACGCTTTTCCAAGGGTGCCCTCAATAACGGTGAGCCGATCCATCAGCCCTTCCCGCTCGGCGATGCCGCCGCCACGGGCCCCGTAAAGCCCCACCGCATGCACCTCATCCAGATAGGTCATAGCCCCATGGGCCTCAGCGACATCGCAAATCTCCGCAATGGGAGCAATGTCGCCATCCATGGAATAGACGCTTTCAAAGGCCACGAGTTTCGGGGCGTCTGGATCATCCGCGGACAACAACCGGTCGAGATCCTCCGGATCGTTGTGTTTCCAGATGCGGCGCTCGGCCCGGGAATGGCGGATGCCCTCGATCATGGAGGCATGATTGAGGGCATCTGAATAGACGATGCAGCCTGGGATCTTCGAGGCCAAGGTGCCGAGCGCGGCCCAGTTGGACACATAGCCCGAGGAGAAGATCAACGCCGCTTCCTTGCCGTGAAGGTCGGCGAGCTCTTCCTCCAGAAGCACATGATAATGATTGGTGCCTGAAATATTCCGGGTGCCCCCCGCCCCAGCGCCGCATCGGTCGATCGCATCCACCATGGCTGAGGTCACCGTTGAATTTTGCCCCATGCCCAAATAATCGTTGGAACACCACACGGTCACATCCTGGGTCGACCCATCGGCTTTGTGCCGGGTCGCGCGGGGAAAATCACCCGCCTGTCGCTCCAAATCGGCAAACACCCGATAATTGCCGGCCTCGCGCAGGCCATCGAGAGCGTTTTTGAAAAATGCATCCATGGTCATTGCTGAACTCCCGTCCGGCACCGCCTAAAGAGGCGCTGCCGCTCCTTTTTTGTTGGCGGGGGGCCGGGGGGCCGGCCGTCCTTTGAGGTGGGGGGGTGTGCCTTGCGGCACGCGATCGAGGGCGACAAAGGCCCAAGTCCAGAGCACTGCCTCAGAAACCGGCAGGACAAGGAAGAGATGTTCGAGGATCGCAAGGGCAAGCAGCGTCCCGATGAGGGCGATGGCCACATCGCCGGCCGGCCCGTTAAGGCCAATGCCCTGATCCATAAGCACAAGCAAGGCGGCGATGCCCGCACCCACCCCGATGACGGGAATGAGGCTGAGCCGGTCGGTCCTAAAATACGTGGTCAGATAGTGTAGCCGGTCCGGCACCAGGGCACTCACCCCATGGGGCGCGCCCAGAAAGACCGACAATTTGGCACTGACCCTCATGCACCAAAGGACAAGAAAGGTCCAAAGCGCTGTCTGATTATCAGCGCCCCAACCAAGGACACCAATAATAACGGCACTGATGAGGAGAGCGCCCTCATGGTCGCGCAGGGCCATAAAGCCGGCCTTGAACCGTCGCCAGCCCTGAAGATCGGCCGAACACGGCTCTTTTCGGGGGCCGGTCACCAATCCAAGCGCAAAACTCGCCTCATGCCAGGCCCAGACGCCGAGCGCGCCGAGAAAGCCGAGATACGCACCGGCAATGTCAGCAGAGCCGGCGCTTGCATAAACACCCGCAAACCCAACAAGGGCAATCAGCGTGAACACGCCCAACATCGCTCCCCGCGCCTGCGCTCTGGCAGCGAGGAGGATGAGCCCCGTAGAAAACCACCACAATAAAATTGCGATGATCAGGGCTGAGATGATGGGCATCGAGAAGGGCATGCTCACGCTGTTCACACCTACCAAACCGGTTGCAGACGGCTTGTCGCCGGTAAAGCGTTGGGGGTCGTTGGCACCAGATACAAACGCAGGAAGTTGAGCCCGGCTGCCGCCGTCCATTTAACTTGCCCGAGCTTGCCGCTCACACCGCCGCGGGCCTTCGCCTCGTCAAGCCGCGCTGCAATGCGGTTCATGCGCCTGAAGCCTTCAAGCAGCTTGGGATTGTCAAGATCAAGCACCAGGGGAAAGACCTGCTTTGAGATCTCCGTCGTCAGCCGGAAGACCTTCATGTCATAGTCTTCGATCTCGACGCCCAAGGCCTCATGAAAGGCCGGGCGCGCATGATCGCGAACGAACATGGTGGTAAAGACGGCCAGCAGGAAGAACTTGATCCAGAACTTGTTCCCCCCCTGAAGCAATTTGGGGTCGGCCCGCATCAAGAGGGCAAATGCCTCCCCGTGACGAAACTCGTCATTACACCACTCTTCAAACCACTTGAAGATCGGGTGGAAACGGTTGTCCGGATTGCGCTCAAGCTCCCGGAAAATGGTGATATAGCGCGCATAGCCGATTTTCTCGGACAGATAGGTCGCATAGAAAATAAACTTCGGCTTGAAGTGGGTGTACTTTTTGGTCTTGGCCAAAAAGCCCATATTGACGCCGATACCGAAATCCTTCAGCGCGTCGTTGATGAACCCCGCATGGCGCGACTCATCCCTGCTCATATAGCCAAAGAGATCGCACAGCTCTTTGTTTTTGCCCCGACGCTTCATCTCCTTATAGAGCACACATCCGGAAAATTCAGACGTCAGTGAGCTGACCAGAAAGTCGACAAACTCCCTGCGCAAATCTTCAGGAAGGGTCTCGATATCGAGCAATTCCCACTCCTCGTTGCGCTTGAAATGCCCCCGATTGGGATCGGACTTCATTTCAGCAAGGAGCGGGTCCCACTCGGCGCGCACCCCTTCTACATTCACCTTGTCGAGCGCTTCAAAGTCGGTGGTGTAAAAGCGGGGGCTCAAAACCGTATCGGTAAGGGCCAGTTGGGTGGTTTCGTTCTGGTCTTCGATGGACCCCGATTTCGGCGCAGCGTGAGCTGATTTGACGTGCATATTCATAGCGCTGCCCTTTCCGAGAAGCTGAATTCACACAATTCCATGAACTCAAGATCGCCGGTCGCCCGGGTCCAGGCCCGTTCGATGGAACTTGCCCGCGTAATCGTCGCTTTACGGGCAAAGCTCTTGCTTTCGCCATAGGGGACCGCCACGGGCGCGCCATGCACGAGCACCTCATCGCCCGGTTCAACCGTGACACCCCCGTCAAACCGGACATGCGCGCCCAGGCTGTCGAAGGTATTATTAATTTCAACCGTACACGTTACTTCTTCCGTTCGACGCCAAACCAAGGATGCAATTTTCATTGCACTCTCCTCCTTAAAGCCTGTTTCAGGACGAGCGCCGATATCCGACCATAGGCGCCCAGGTCCCCGAGCCGTATCAGGCATAGCTCTCCTGCCGGCGGGGCGTTGCGTAAAGCTGTCCGCCGCCGAAGTAACCCATGATTTTATCCTCCTCCAAGAGGGTGATTTGATTTGGATTGGCAAGCGCCGGCACGCCTTTGAACTGGTCTGCCGTAATCGCGTGCACGTAGTAATAGCGGTTGCCCTGCATGGTTTTTCGCATGGTCGCAAAACCGTTCGGCACTACGACGGTGCGGGCAAGCTCGCCCTCGCCGATTGTCACTTCCAGATAGCGGATGAGTGATTCGGCCGTGTCGACCCAAACATCGCTCACCACACCTGCCTTCTCTTTATCGCACCCGAAAATCGTTAATCCGCGCGGATCGGGATCGCCTTTGGCGACCGAAAATTGACCAGCCGTACGCATGGGAACAATTCGGATATGACCTTCCATATTGAGGTCGGGCCGATCGGCACGCTCTGCCCAGGACCCCGGCCCGATGTTATCGCCCATCGGATCGCCCGTCGGGACAAGCGGAGAGCCATCATACCGGCCCATGCGCTCGGCATTGAGCGGGCGCGTGTCACGCTCGGCGTTCGGAAGGCTTTTGGTGCCAAGACCGTGCGGCAAATCATAGGTCTTGGCTTTGGGCAGCCAGAGCCAGGGGTCCTTATCGAACTTGCCCGACATGTCGTCCTCAAGCGGATATCCCTCACGCCGGTCTTCCTGGCGGATGTAGAAAATAAGGCCCGCAAAAAAGAGCCAGAAGACATAAAGCGTCAGGACTGCAACATCGATATTACCGACCACATCCACCATGAGACGTCTCCTCCATGTGTTCCAATCAGCGTGTTCCAATCAGCCCGGTAAATCGGCCAAGCCAAAACGCCGTGTTGGTGATTTGCCCAAGACACGCTGACGCTCTGTCAGCGGACCAAGAACAATAAGGGTGATGAAAAGCAAACCGATTTCGAGATGATAGACCGCATTATAGCCGGTCGATGGAAGCGCGAGCGCCTCACCAAAGCCGCCCCTAAGCGCGACCGCGTTGACGAGATCACGGAGGATTCCGCCAAAGGCGAGCGCAAGCCCAATGGCCGTCGCCTGCACCGCGCTCCACGCCCCAATTGCAAAACCATTGTTGGAGGCCTCGGCCAAATCCATCGCAGCGAGCATGGTGCCGACCGCAAACAAACCGCCGCCAAAGCCGATCATGATCGTCCCGATACGAAACAAACTCGATGAATTGACTGGAGCGGCAACAACGACCGCCGACAACGCAAAAATCCCGATCAATGCGCCAACACCGGCAACCCGGTGCATGTCCCAATCGCGTTTCAACAGATAGGCCGCCAGGGCAAAGCCAGCCAAGGTGCCAAAGGCCCAAAGCCCTGTGAGGGCGGTCGTTTGCGCCACCCCCAATCCCAAAATTTCAGCGCCATAGGGCTCAAGCAACACATCCTGCATGCTAAAGCCCGCAGAGCCGAGCGCCACAGCAAGCAGCAGGCGGACCGACCGGGGGTCTTGCCGATAGCGCGAAAGT
>JBCDJA010000048.1:0-10341 GCA_038748465.1 Pseudomonadota bacterium | reverse complement strand
TGCGTCGATGAGGCCTTCGACATGCTCGCCAACATCGCCTCGGCGCCGGGCGCCAAATGGGGCGACATGATCACAGCGCTCTACACCTCCTCAGGTGACCTCACCTTGGCGAGTACCGGCGGCGTGGTGATCTTCTCGAACCTCGTTCAGTACTCGACGAAGTTTATCAACAAATACTGGACCGACGAGCCGACCGTCGGTGTGCGTGAAGGCGATATCTTTATGCACAACGATGCGCGCTATGGTGCTCCGCACAATGCGGACCAGACCATCAACATACCGCTTTTCCATGAGGGCAAGTTGGTTGCGTGGATTGGCGCGGTGATCCATGAGGGCGAATGCGGCGCGATTGAGCCTGGCGGCGTTCCCGGGACCGCAGAAACCATCTGGGATGAGGGCATGAAGCTGTCGCCCACCAAGGTTGGCGAGAACTACGAGCTCAAGCGCGATCTTGTCACCTTCTTCCAAAACTCGGTGCGCGACCCCAAGCTTCAGCTTGCGGATATGAAAGCAAAGCTTTTCGTCTGCATGCGCATGGAACAGCGCCTAAAGGAAACGATTTCTGAGTTTGGTGTCGATGTTGTTGTCGCTGCGCTTCGGGGCAATCTCGAAGACACGAGGGCCGAGGTGAAGCGCCGCCTGAAGGAATGGCCGGACGGCACGGTCCGCCACTACAACTTCACTGACCATACGCTTCGCGAAAGCATCGTCGCCAAGATGAATCTTCAGCTCACGAAGAAAGACGATCGGCTGATCTTCGATTATCGCGGTTCGGCGCCGGAATTCACGAACCGGTCCAACAATTCCCTCACAATCACCTGTAAGGGAATGCTTAGCCAATTGTTCCTCACCTATATCTGGCCGGACCTGCCCCGGAACCAGGCGGTCGTCGGCGCGATGGAGTTCGTGTTTGACGAGGGGTCGGTGCTCACGCCGACCCACGAGACACCGAACGCGCAGAGCATGCAAACGCTCTTCCACGCCTGGGCCTGCGGCGCTGTGTGCGTGATGAAGTATATTTACTCCATTCCGGACAAATACACCCGGTTCATGTCGCCCTGGCACACCATGATCAACACCTTCCATTTCGGGGGTTTGACGAAATATGGCGAGCCGATTGCCAACATCGCCGCCGATATTAACGGCATGTCCGGGGGCGCCAAGGCAGACCGGGATGGCGAGCACGCCATGGCCCCGTTTTTTGCCACCATGGCCGACATCGGCGAGCAAGAGCTGACGGAAGAGGATGTGCCCTTCATTCAGCTCATCTCGAAGAAAATCCTCAAAGACAACCAGAGCTTTGGGAAGTTCCGGGGCGGGCAGGGCTACCAAATGGCGATCACCATGCGGGGATCGGACTCGTTTGGTTTTCAGTGCACAGCTCAGGGGTCGAAAATTCCGAACACCCAAGGCCTTTTTGGCGCCTATGCCGTGCCCGCTTACCCGCTCATGAAAATTGAGGGGGTAAATATCTACGACATCGTGGATAAAAAACCCGAGCTTATGCGTTATACGGTCACTGAGCTGATGAACGACCAACCATTCGAGGGGGCGACTTACACGACAACGCCCATGGCCTTACCCTACGCGCCCGTGGGTGAGGGGGAGATCTTCATGATGACCCAAGGCGCCGGTGGCGGCTATGGCGATGCGCTAGACCGTGATCCGGCCCATGTCATGAAAGACCTTGAGGAGGACCTGATCTCCCATGACGTCGCATGGCGGATCTTTAAGGTCGTCTACAATGAAGACACGTTGATCGTCGATGAGGAGGCGACCGAAAAAGCGCGTACTGATGAGCGCAAAGCCCGCGTCAGCCGGTCCAAACCCTTCGATGAGTTTGTCGGCGAGTGGGTAACGGACGCTCCGCCGGCGCATCTTCCCTATTACGGTTGCTGGGCCGATCCAGGTCTCCTCTTCGGAGGCAGCCCGGACGTGAAGGGCGCACCGGGCGAGCTTCCACCAACCGTGATGCCCGATCCGAAAGATGTGGAGATCGCCAGGCTGCAAGCCCAGCTCAACCAGCTCGCAGCAGAGTAGCGCTCGGTCGATGCTGTTCCACGACATCTTCGAGCACCAAGGAGGCTCGATGCCAGACCGGGTTGCGTTGGTTGACGCGACCCGGCAATGGACCTACGCCGAGGCGAACAGCGAGGCAAACAGGATCGCCAATGCTCTCTTGGGGGCTGGACTAACGAAGGGCGATCGCTTCGGGTATCTGTCGAAGAACACGGCCGATATGCTGATGATGTATATGGCTGCCTCGCGGATCGGGGTGGTTCCTGTACCCCTTAATTACCGGCTCGCGCCGCCTGAATGGTCCTTCATCATTGCCAATGCGGGCGTCAAATTACTCATCGCCCAAGACGAGTATGTGAGCGGCATCGACAAGGTGCGGACCGAGCTGCCAAGCGTTGAGCATTGGTTTGCGCTCGCTCCCGGGGCCGCGCCGGCAAATGCGCCGCCTGCCGGTTGGGCTGATTACCGGGCCTGGGTGGCCGGAGCCTCGCCAACCAAACCGCAGGCCGATGTCGCGCCGGGCGATGTGTTCTATCAGATGTACACCAGCGGCACGACGGGGTTACCTAAGGGCGTGTTGGTGACCCATGCCAATTATGCCTCGTGCATTCTGCAAACATCGGCCTCCTTCGAAACGCTGCCCGCTTCCGGCCGCCGTGCGCTGATCATCCCGCCGATCTACCATGCAGGCGCGCTCTTTGTGACCGCGTTCGCTTTGGCCCGGGGGCTGTCGCTCAACATCATGGCCGACTTCGATCCCCATGCGGTGGTCGACACCATCGAACGGGAGGACATCGTCTTTCTGTTTATGGTCCCGGCGATGATCCAGGCGTGCCTCACCCAGGTGCCGGAGGTCGACAGCCGAGATTTCTCTTCGCTCGAGAGCATCATTTATGGTGCCTCGCCAATCGCCGAAGAGACCTTGCGCCGGGCGATGGCGGTGTTGCAGTGCGACTTTTACCAGGGCTATGGCCTCACGGAAACGACGGCTATCCTGACCGTTCTGGGTGCTGAAGAGCATCGCCGCGCCCTCAAAGGCGAGGCGCATCTCTTGCTGGCTGCCGGCCGTCCGGTCGCCGGCACCGACCTGCAGCTCTTCGATGAACATGACAAGCCGGTCGCCCAGGGCGAGATCGGCGAGATCGTCGCCAAGGGCCCGCAAATCATGGCGGGTTATTGGGACCGGCCCGAGGCCACCGAAAAAGCCATGGCCGCAGGGTATTTTCATACCGGCGATGCCGGCAGTCTCGATGCGGAAGGCTATGTTTATATCCGGGATCGGATTAAAGACATGGTCGTCTCGGGCGGCGAAAATGTGTATCCGCGCGAAATTGAAAATGTGCTGTTCGATCACCCGCAATTGGTCGACGCTGCGGTCATCGGCATTCCCGATGCGAAATTCGGCGAACGGGTGATGGCGTTCGTCGTGCCCAAATCCGGCGCGACGATCGATGCCGAGGCCATGATCGCTTGGTGCCGGGAACGGTTGGCGGGCTACAAAATTCCCCGCCAAATCGAGGTGATTGCCGAGCTGCCGCGCAATGCGAGCGGCAAGGTTTTAAAGCGGGAGTTGCGTGCACCGTTTTGGGAAGGCAAAGAGCGCCAAGTCGGGTAGTCGCCAGCACGTGCCTTATCCCACTCAGTCGTCGGGGCGTTAGGCGCCTCTTGCAAGATGGCCCCGAGACCCTCAGGCTCCCCGGCAAATCACGCCCAGAAACGAGGCAATCAAAGTCCAACGCGCAACGGGGGCCACGGGGCTCTGATGCGGTCCAACAGATAAAATAGGAGGGTGCGGTGGCAGCGCCAAAGCCGTCAGGTCCGCTGGTGGGCCTTCGAATTGTCGAATTTGCGGGGATTGGGCCGGCGCCCTTATGCACCATGCTGATGGCCGATCTCGGCGCCGATGTCATTCGGATCGGGCGCCCGGGCGCGACAAACACGCCGGGCGATGTCACCCATCGAAGCCGCCCGCAGATCGGACTCAATCTCAAATCCGATGCGGACCGGGAGACGTGCCTGCGGCTCCTCGAAAAAGCCGATGTCCTGATCGAAGGCTTCCGGCCCGGCGTCATGGAACGGGTGGGCCTCAGCCCCGAGGCGGTCTTTGAGCGAAATGAAAAAATTGTCTATGGGAGGATGACGGGCTGGGGGCAGTCCGGACCTTTGGCAAAAGCCGCCGGGCATGATCTCAATTACATCGCGATCAGTGGGGCGCTGGGGGCCATGGGCCGCAAAGGCGAAATGCCGGACCCGCCGCTTAATCTTGTTGGAGACTATGGGGGCGGGGCGCTTTATCTCGCATTTGGGCTTTTGGCCGGTGTGTTCGAGGCGCAGCGCTCGGGCAAGGGGCAGGTTGTCGATGCGGCGATGACAGACGGTGTCGCCTCGATGATGGCGATGTTTTATGGCTTTAAGGCAATCGGCGTTTGGAAGAACGAACGAGAGGCGAATTTCATTGATGGCGGCGCGCATTATTACAGGGTCTATGAGTGTGCTGATGGTAAAATGATCAGTGTGGGTGCGCTTGAACCGCAATTCTACGCCGAGCTTGAAGATCGTTTGGCGCTCGATGCACCGATTACCGATAACCGGGAAGACCCGGCGGTTTGGCCCTCCGCGAGGGACAAGCTCACGGCGCTCTTTAAAACTAAGCCGCGCGATGAGTGGTGCGCGCTGCTTGAGGGCACCGATGCCTGCGTGGCGGGCGTGCTCGACATGGATGAGGCGCCCGGTCACCCTCACAATGTGGCGCGGCAGACCTTCACAACCCTCGAAGACATCGTGCAGCCTGCACCGGCCCCGCGCTTTTCGCGCACGCCGGGCGAGATCGGGCGGCCGGCCGGGCAAACCAATGTGACCGTCGACGAGGCGCTCACGGCGTGGGGCGTGGAGCGCGCGGGGTAAGGAAATTCGCCCATGGTGGGCCGTTCTCCGCCGCGCTAGCCTGAAAAGATGTCAGGGTAAAACACCTGAAACCAAGGGAGGAATGAGCATGCGAGTAGAAGATCGGGTTGCGCTGGTAACGGGCGGGGCTGTCGGCATTGGCGCTGCCACCTGTCTTCGCCTGGCCGAAGAGGGTGCTGCCGTTGCCGTGACGGACGTAAACATCGACGGCGCAGAAGAGGTCGCCGGCCGCATCAAGGAGAAAGGCGGTAGAGCCTTTGCCATGCACCAAGATGTGACCGATGAGGGCCAATGGAAAACCATCGTCGATGAGGTCGTCAGCCGCTTTGGCAAGTTGAACATCCTCGTCAACAATGCCGGCATTGGCATCATCGCCGATGTCGAGGCTGAAACCCTAGAGGGGTGGAACCGGACAATCGATGTCAATCTGAATGCGGTTTTTCTCGGCTGCCGCGAGGCCATCCGCGCCATGAAGGAGGCCGGTAGCGGCTCGATCGTCAACATCTCCTCCATTGAAGGCATGATCGGCTGGTCAATCATTCCGGCCTACAATGCCAGTAAGGGGGGTGTGCGTATCCTCACAAAATCCGTCGCGCTCCATTGCTGTGAGAAAGGCTATAACATTCGGGTCAACTCCATCCATCCCGGCTTTATCGAAACAGCCATGGTCGACAATATCGGCAAGCAGGTCACGCCGGAATTAGCCGCAGAACTCACAGCCAAGGTGGGGTCGATGATCCCCATGGGTCATATGGGCGAGGCTGTGGATATCGCTAATGGGGTGCTTTATCTGGCCTCGGATGAGTCAAAGTTCATGACCGGCTCCGAGCTTGTAATCGATGGGGGCCACACCGCGCAATAAAGCGGCGTGGGTCCTCAAGCGCGATAGAGCGAATGAAGTGCGATGCCGGAGGCGGTTGCCACATTGAGGCTATCAAGGCCGCCTGCGGTGTCGATCCGCACGCTCTCGCACCGGCTTACAACGGTCCCTGGCAGGCCGTGTTTTTCCGATCCGAGCAGCAGAGCCGTCGGCCCCTTCGCGGGTATTTGATCGACGGGCCGTGTGCCGTCTGGCGATAAGGCAAAAACGCGGTACCCGCCCCTCTCAAACGCGTCGATCATGGATGGCCCGTTCGGAACCCGCGCAATCGGCACCGTCAGGGCACCGCCAACCGAAACGCGAATGGCTTTGCGATAGAACGGATCGCAGCACGTCTCATCGATCAGCACACCGCCGACACCAAAGGCCGCTGCATTGCGTAACAGCCCGCCCATATTGTCGTGATTGGAAAGGCCGATGAGCCCGAGACAAATCGGCTCGCGCGGGGGCGCCGATGCGTGCGCGTTCGCCAACACACGGCCAGGGGTGAGCGCCGGCACAGGCCCGCCGAGGGCCAGCAATCCCCGATGGATTGGAAACCCGACAAGGCCGTCCATGTCAGCCTGCGGCAAAACATAAACAGGCTGCATGTCGGTGAGTTGCGAAAGCAAAGGCGCCAGCCGCTCCACCCGCGGCGCGGCGACAAGCACCGATTGGACGGGCAAGGGGCTGCGCTCGATCAGGACCCGCACCACAACCTCGCCTTCGGCGATGAAGCAGCCATTGCGCCCGACGAGATCGCGTTCGCGGACATCGCGATAGGCCCGGACGCGCGGGTCATCCGCGTCTTTGACGTCGATCCACTGGGCCATCGCGCCGGTCTGTCTCCTTTGCCCTTGCTGCGGCTTGTCTCTTACCGGTCGCGGGGCATGAGTCCGAAAACCGCGAGACATGGCGCGGTTCCGGTGGCAGCGTGCGGCCTATGGATTTGCCCTTCGATGCCTGTTACCGCGCCATTGAAACACGGGACGCCCGGTTTGACGGGCGGCTTTTTGTCGGCGTGCGCACGACCGGGATTTATTGCCGTCCCATCTGTCCGGCACGCCGCCCGAAACCTGAAAATGTCAGGTTTTTCCAATCGGCTGCGGCGGCCGAAGAGGCCGGGTTCCGCGCGTGCTTGCGATGCCGCCCTGAGGTTGCCCCTGATCTTGGGGCCTGGAACGGCACCTCCAACACGGTTGCGAGGGCGCTGGCGCTGATCGAGGCGGGCGCCCTTGACGGCGGGGATGTGGAAAGCCTTGCTGCGCGCCTCGGTGTCGGAGAGCGGCACCTGCGGCGGTTGTTCCGACAGCACCTGGGAGCCGCGCCGATCACCGTTGCCCAAACGCGCCGCGTGCTGCTGGCCAAGCAACTCCTCCACGAGACGTCCCTGCCGATGGCGGATGTGGCCTTGGCGGCCGGCTTTGGCAGCGTGCGCCGTTTTAACGAAACCTTCCAGGCGCTATACCGGCGCCCCCCAGCGATGATCCGTAGGCGGCGCAAAACCCCATCGGCTGACCCAACGGGCAGCGTGTCGCTGTCCCTGCCTGTCAAACCCCCCTTCGATTGGGATGGTTTGTTGGCGCATTTTGCGGCGCGGTCGGTCGCCGGCATTGAGTGCGTTGCGGAGGGGGCCTATGCGAGGTCCTTTGCAATTGGGGAGGGGGTGGGCAGCTTCAGCATCGTTCCGGTGGCAGGTGACCGGTTGCAGGTGCGCGTCAAGACCACATCGCTCAGTGTACTCCCAAAAGTACTGGCCCGGATCCGCCGCCTGTGCGACCTGACGGCCGACCCTGCGCCGATCGCCGCGCATCTGAAGCGAGATCCGATCCTCAAGCCGCTGGTGGAACAGCATGAGGGCCTAAGGGTCCCCGGCGGATGGTCGCCGTTTGAGCTGGCCGTTCGGGCGGTTTTTGGCCAACAGGTTACAGTTGCGGCGGCGACCGGGCTTGTCAGCGAGCTTGTTCGCCGCTTTGGCGCGCCCATGCCGGAGGAGGTGTCGATGCACTGTGTCGACAGACTGTTCCCGGAACCAGGTGAGATTGCCCGGGCCGATCTTTCCGTGTTGCCCATGCCCAAAGCGCGTTCGGCGACCGCCGTCACCCTCGCGCGGGCGCTTGTCGCCGAGCCGAGCCTGCTTGAGCCGGGCCGCGCGTTTGAGTGCATTCACAGCGACCTTACTGCGCTTCCTGGGATTGGCGATTGGACCGCCAATTACATCGCCATGCGGCAGTTGCGCTCGCCAGATGCCTTTCCGGCAAGCGATGTGGCGCTTTTGCGGGCTGTCGAACGCTTAACCGGCGAGAGGCCCACCGCGGCAGCACTCGCCACACGGGCTGAGGCGTGGCGTCCGTGGCGGGCCTATGCCGCGCAAGTGTTGTGGCGGGCTGGGCCCACCCTCACGCTCAACCCATCGAAGGATAGGCCATGACAAAAGAGTTCGCGTTTGCAAGCCTTCCCTCCCCAGTGGGAGTGATACGGCTGGTCTTTGATGAGGCGGCTGTGGTGCGCGCGCTCGATTTTGCTGATCATGACGCACGGATGCACCGCCTCCTGACGAAGCATTACGGCCCGGTTACGTTGGTCGATGCCGCTCTTCCGTCTACGATTGAAACGCCTCTCAAGGCTTATTTTGACGGCGAGCTTGGCGCCCTAGACGACCTGGCGACCGAGACAACGGGAACGGACTTTCAAAGGCTTGTATGGCAGGGGCTTCGGCAGATCCCCGCCGGCACCACCTGGAGCTATGGCCGTCTCGCAGCGCTAATCGGCAAACCCAAGGCGGTGCGGGCCGTCGGCCTTGCCAATGGGGCCAATCCGCTCGCCCTCGTTGTGCCGTGCCACCGTGTGATCGGCGCCAACGGAACATTGACCGGCTATGGGGGCGGGCTTGAGCGAAAGCGCTGGTTGCTGGCCCATGAAGGGGCCTGGTCCAAAGAAGGTCTCAACCTCTAAGAGTGTCGCACGCCCGAAATAGAGCGTGTCTAGTCTAGGATCGTGTCTGGTCTCAGATTCGCATAGCCCCTGTGCGAGGGGAGGGGCCTTGCGCGCTTTGGACCATGAGAGGCATGCCGATGTTTTCACTTGCCGGTAAAAAGGCCCTGGTCGTGGGCATTGCAAACGAGCAATCGATCGCCTGGGGCTGTGCGAAGGCGTTAAAGGCCCAAGGGGCCGATCTCGCGGTCACCTATCTGAACGACAAGGCGGAACGGTTTGTGCGCCCCCTCGCCGAGCAGCTGGACGCGTCTATCATCCGGCGCCTTGACGTCACCAAGGAGGAGGAGCTGCAAGGCCTCTTTGCAGCGCTCGAAGATGAATGGGGCCGCCTTGACACGGTCTTACACTCAATCGCCTATTGCCCGAGAGATGATTTGCACGGCCGGGTCGTGGATGTGAGCCGTGAGGGCTTTCTCGAGGCGATGGACATCTCCGTTCACTCGTTCATCCGTATGGTGCGAATGTCAGAGCCCCTGATGCGGCAGGGTGGCACATGCATGACCGTCAGTTATCAGGGCGCTACGCGGGTGATTGAGAATTACAACATTATGGGGCCGGTAAAGGCCGCGCTTGAGTCGGTGGCCCGCTATTTGGCCGCCGACTTGGGCCCGAAGGGTATCTCCGTACACGCCTTAAGCCCTGGCCCGTTAAAAACCCGGGCTGCGACCGGCATTGCCGATTTCGATGCCATCCTCAATTCGGCAGCGGAGCGGGCGCCAACGCACCATCTGGCAACGATCGATGATGTTGGCGCGTATTGTGCCTTCCTCGCCTCTGATGCGGCATTCAATGTCACGGGCGGCGTTCACCCTATTGATGGCGGCTATCACATTGTGGGATGACGCTTGCCTCGACACCCGGTCAAAAGGTTGCAAGGCCCCGCGATGAACAAGGCACCGAAACTTACCAACAAGACGTTCGATGAGCTGCAGGTCGGCGATGAGGCCAGCATCGAGCGGCTATGCCGGATCGAGGACTTTTACGTCTTTGCCAATGCCTCCGGCAATCACAATCCCCTGCATTTGCCAGAGCTTGACGGCGACGGCGATGGCAAGGCCGAAGCTCTGGCGCCCGCCATGTGGGTCGGCTCGCTCGTGTCTGCCGTGCTCGGCAATCTGTTGCCGGGACCTGGCACCCGCTATCGCGCCCAACGCTTCGCGTTTCATGCCCCAGCATGCGCCGGCGACACCCTGACGGTTTCCGTCAAGGTGACTTCGAAGGCCGACGACGGGCGCCTGGTGGGTCTTGCAACGAGGGTCGTTCGAGGGGATGGAACCCTGATCGCCGACGGCGAGGCCCAGGTGCTCGCCCCGCAGGCCAAAGTGTCGCTTGACGGGTCGGTCGTTCCTGGACTGACCGTCCGCAGTCATGTGCATTTCGATGCGCTTTTGGACCGGGCAAGGCCGCTTGAGCCCATCCCAACGGCGGTCGTCGCGCCCGAATCGGAGGACGCCCTGGAGGGGGCGCTGCTCGGGGCGCAAAATACCCTTATCACCCCGATCCTCGTCGGCGATCCGGAAAAAATCGCGGACATCGCAAAGGGTATCGGCGCGGATCTTTCG
>JBCDJA010000047.1:0-10358 GCA_038748465.1 Pseudomonadota bacterium | reverse complement strand
GTTGAACAGAAGGTCGCCGCCTCGGTTGGGATCTCCTATGGGCGCGATGCGGTCGACAACACCTGCCTGTTTTTGTCTGCGATCCCTCGACCCGGCGTCAGCCTTGGCGATCTGGAGGCGGCCCTTGATGCGACGCTTGCCCGGTTCCTGGAAAGCGGGGCCGAGGAGGCGGCGGTAACCCGGTCCAAAACAAACATCGTTGACACCTTCATTTACGCCAAGGACAGCCAACAAGCGCTCGCCTATACCGTCGGTGTGGGGCTTACAACGGGCCTTGACCTTGAAGCGACCATGGCTTGGACCGATGCGGTGGAGGACGTCACGCTTGAGGCGGTCAATGGGGCCGCACAGCGCTATCTCGTGGCTCAGGGCTCGGTCACCGGCCATCTCGTCATGGCCCCTGAAAGCCCATCTTGATACGCACCAAATCAGGCCGAAGCAGGAGGTGAGCGCATGCAAGCAAGAACGCTTAAGCGTGCTGCCGGCGGTTTAGCGGCGGCCATCTGTCTTATTGTCGGGGTTTTTCTCATGATTGGTCAAAGCACGCTCGGAACAGCTGCAGAAAAGCAAGTAGCCCAATCGGCCGAGGGCGGCGGTGAGCGGTTCGTCAATGTGCAGCAAGTCACAAGCCCCGGGGGCATTGAGGCCTGGCTTGTCGAAGACAAAACAAACCCGATCATCGCCATGGAATTTGCCTTCAACCACGGGGCCGCGAAGGACCCGGAAGGCAAGACCGGCCTTGCGTTCTTCTTGTCTGGCATGCTGGACGAGGGCGCCGGGGATCTCGATGCCACCGCCTTTCAGGAGGCGCTCAAAGCCCAATCTATCGGCCTCAGCTATGATGCGGACCGCGATAGTTTTTTCGGCAGCTTCCGTACCCTGAAAAAATATTCAGATGATGCCTTTGAGCTGCTTCGCTTGTCACTGAACGAGCCCCGTTTTGATGACGCGGCCTTTGAAAAAGTACGTTCCCAAATCAATGTGATCCTCGCTCGCGAACAACAAGACCCATCTGCTATTGCTCGCAATGCCATCTTCTCGACCGTGTTTGACGGCCATCCCTACGGTTTGCCCGTGCGCGGCACACCCGAGACAGTTGCTGGGCTGACGCCGGACGATCTTCGCACGCACCATAAGGCTCTCATGGTGCAAGACGGTTTGAAGGTTTCCGTGGTGGGCGACATCACGGCCGAGGAGTTGGCCCCCTTACTCGATCGCGTCTTCGGTGGGTTGCCGGAGACGGGGCCACTTGAGCGGGTGCCCGATCAACCTGCGCCCGCCCAAGGCAGCGAGACGGTCATCCCGCGCGACAATCCCCAGAGCGTGGTTCTCTTCCTCGGTCCGGGATTGCTGCGCGATGATGAGGATTTCATCCCGGCTTATGTGCTGAACTACATTTTGGGCGGCGGCGGCTTCTCTTCTCGCTTGATGGATGAGGTGCGCGAAAAGCGCGGACTTGCCTATTCGGTGGTGAGCTATCTTTATCCGCTTCGGCGGTCCGGTATGTTTCTCGGCAATGTCGCGACCCGCAACGATGCGGTGCGGGAGTCCATGACGCTCATTCAAACCGAGCTTGACCGCATTAAAGCTGAGGGCGTTACGGACGCCGAGCTTGACGACGCGAAAGCCTATTTGACCGGGTCCTATCCCTTGCGGTTCGACACCGGGGCAAAGATCGCAGGGCAAATGATTGGGCTGCAGATCAATGGCTTTGAGCCTGATTATTTCGACGACCGCAATGCGCTTATTCGGGCGGTGACGGGCGATGATTTGAAACGGGTTGCCGCGCGCTTCCCTTCCGGCGATCAACTGACCGTGGTCATCGTCGGCGATCCGGACGAGGCGAGCTGACCGGGCCGGACCACAACGCGCGTTTCTGATCCGTGCCGCTTGGGCTAAGCTCTCGTCCAACGAATCTGCAGACGTATCTGCGGACGGATCTGGAGCGGACCCCATGCTGTACACCCAAGACATCAGCGGCGCGATGGAAAGCACAATCGGTAAGGCCGGCCTTACCGACGCGGCGCTGTCGAGCCGGCTCGAGGTGCTCAAATCAGGCCTCGACGGGGTGCGGGAGCAGTATCAAAACCGGTCCTTGCCGGTGTTGCGCCTGCCGGAGATGGACGATGACTTGGCCGCCGTCAATGAGGCCAAGGCGTTCCTCACCGATAAAACGAGCGACGTCCTCATCCTTGGGACAGGCGGCTCCAGCCTCGGCGCGCAGGCCTTGGCCCAGTTGGCAGGCTTTGGCGTGCCGGGCGTGGGGCTTGCCGCGTCCGGGCCACGGCTCCACTTTTTCGACAATCTCGATGGTCACACCATGGGCTTGGCGCTTGCAAAGCTCGACCTGTCTGCCACCAAAACCCTCATCGTTTCGAAATCAGGCGGCACCGCAGAAACCATGATGCAGGCCTTTGCGGTGCTAGAGGCCGTGATTGGCGCCGGGCTCGAAGCACAGATCCCGGGCCGGTTTCTCGCGATCACCATGCCGGGGGACAATCCCCTCCGCCGGCTTGCTGAAAAATATGGTTTTCCGGCTCTTGAACATCATCCGCAAATCGGGGGCCGGTTTTCGGTGTTGTCCAATGTGGGGCTCTTGCCTGCCGCCCTTGCCGGGCTTGACCCAGCAGCCTTCCGCTCCGGCGCCAAAGAGGTTGTGGACAGCCTCCTGCATGCCGCGATCCCGGCCGACCACGCGCCTGCCTTGGGGGCGGCTGTCAACATTGCGCTTGCCGAGGACAAAGGCGCCAGCCAGGCCGTCCTTATGCCCTATACGGACCGGCTCTTTCTCTTTGCCTTTTGGTATCGTCAATTGTGGGCGGAAAGTCTGGGTAAAGACGGCAAAGGGACAACGCCCATCAATGCCCTAGGGCCGGTCGATCAACACAGTCAGGTGCAGCTTTATCTCTCCGGCCCGGCCGATAAATTCTACACCATCGTCATGACCGATTGCGCCGGCCAGGGGCCCGTTGTGCCCTCTGCCCTCGTCGATAATCCAGCGCTTGTTTATCTTTCGGACAAACGCATCGGCGATTTGCAAGATGCAGAGCAACGGGCGACTGCCGACACCTTGATTAACAACAACCGGCCAACTCGGATTATCAAGGTGCCAACCTTGAGCGCCGAGGCGCTGGGCGCCTTGATGATGCATTTCATGCTCGAAACGATTTTCGCCGCGCATCTGCTCGGCGTTGATCCCTACGACCAGCCGGCGGTTGAAGAGGGCAAGATCCTGGCACGGAAATATCTCGGAGAGCTTTGACCGTGGCCATCAGACGCCTCTCGGAGGCGACCGTCAGCCGAATTGCGGCCGGGGAGGTGATCGACCGGCCGGCAAGCGTCGTTAAGGAGCTCATCGAAAACGCGCTTGATGCGGGCAGTACCGATATTGACGTGCGGATCATGGATGGCGGGCGCCGGCAAATCGTTGTGGCGGACGATGGGTGCGGCATGGACCGGGAAAGCCTCCTCCTTGCGGTGGAGCGCCATGCGACGTCCAAATTGCCGATCAACGAGGCGGGTGAGGATGAGCTGTTTGAGATCGCAACGCTCGGATTTCGCGGCGAGGCTTTGCCTGCAATCGGGTCTGTCAGCCGGCTGAGCATCGACTCGCGTCTTCCCGGCGAGGACGCCTGGAAGGTCACGGTGGAGGGCGGGGCGGCGCCCAGCCTTGCGCCGTCGTCTTGGGTGCGCGGCACGCGGGTAACGGTCGATGACCTTTTTTACGCAACCCCGGCGCGTCTTAAATTTTTGAAGTCGGAAAGGGCTGAGACGGCCGCCATCGCCGAATGCGTGCGCCGGCTTGCCTTGGCGAGGACGGAGGCGTCCTTTGCCTTGACCCATAACGGCCGTCAAACCTTCAAGGCCACCAAGGCTCCCCTGGACGACACGGGCTTTGCGTGCCGAGCCGGGGATATTCTGGGTCCAGACTTTACGGCGAATGCGATCCCCGTCAAGGGCGGCAAGCAGGACCTGTCGGTATCGGGACTAATCAGCTTGCCGACCCATAACCGCGGCGGGGCGAGCGGGCAATTTTTGGTGGTCAATGGTCGCCCGGTGCGCGACAGGCTGTTGTTTGGGGCGATTCGCGGCGCCTATGGCGATCTGGTGCCGCGGGATCGCCACCCGGTTCTCGCGCTCTCGATCACCGTTCCGCCGGGCTCGCTCGATGTCAATGTGCATCCGGCGAAAACCGAGATCCGGTTTCGCGACCCAGGTCTTGTCAGGGCTCTCCTGGTGGGAACCATCCGCGATGCCTTAAGTGCGGCGGGCCACCTCTCGGCGCGCGACCTTGGAGAGGGCGCCCGCGGGGTCTTCCGGGCCGAGGCGGGCTATGGCTTGCGCGCGCGTACCGCTGTGCCCTCAAGACCGCGGCCAGAGGGCTTTCATAGTCCGCACCAGGCCGAGTTCGACGGGGCCATCGAGCCTTCGGCACGGCCGGGGGAGACGATCCAAGGCTCGGCCCCGGAGAGCACTGGGACGGCATTCGCTGGGGCGTCCGGGGGCCCCGCATCTGAAGGGTCAATGGCAGGTGGTGCGGACCACCCCTTGGGGGCCGCGCAAGCCCAGGTGCATGGGAATTACATTCTAGCGCAAACCGGCGATGGGTTGGTAATCGTCGATCAGCATGCGGCCCATGAGCGGCTTGTCTATGAGCGGCTAAAAGAGGCGTTGGTGGGCGATCGGATTGCCCGTCAGGTGTTGTTGATCCCGGAAGTCGTTGACCTTGAGCCAGTCCGGGCAGAGGCCCTGCTTGCATCGTCGGAGGTTCTTGAGCAGCTCGGCCTTGTCGTTGAAGCCTTTGGCGCGGATGCCATTGTGGTGCGTGAAATGCCGGCCCTTTTGGGGCAGGCCAATCCGCGGGACGTGGTGCTCGATCTCGCCGAAACCGCCGCCGATCATTATACGGAGGACATCAAAGCCAACACAGAAAGCGAACTTAGTCGCCGGTTGGAGGCGGTGTGTTCCACCATGGCTTGCCATGGGTCGGTTCGCTCAGGTCGACGTTTGGCCCCCGATGAGATGAACGCTCTTTTGAGGCAAATGGAGGCGAGCCCCTATAGCGGCCAGTGCAACCATGGGCGCCCGACCTATGTGGAATTAAAGCTCACAGATATCGAGAAGCTCTTTGAGCGTCGTTAGGCCGTCTGGTTGCTTTTTCGTTTAGGCCGCGCCCTTCCGGCTAAGGAACGAAACTGCTGTATCGCCAAACCGTCGCTCGTCGAGCACCCGAAACCCTTCAGCATGCGTTGTTTCGCCGGCCCGCTCTTCAACAAGGACGAGCGCCTCGGGCGCCAACCAGCCGCCCGCGACGGCAGTGGCAAGCGCGCGCATGGCAAGGCTCTCTCCATAGGGTGGGTCGAGGAAAACCAAATCGAAGGGGCCGCCCTTGCCTGGCGGGAGCGGGCCCAGATCGGTGGCATCGCGCTTAAAAATTCGGGTTGCCCCCAGCGCGTCGAGGCTTTCGATATTGTGCCGGATCGCGGCCCGCGCCGATGCCGCCGTCTCCACAAAGAGAACGCGGTGCGCGCCCCGTGAATACGCTTCCAGCCCAAGCGCGCCGGAACCCGCAAAAAGATCGAGCACCTGCCGGTCCCGGCATCCCCCATGTGTGTGCTCGATGATATTGAACACCGCCTCGCGTACGCGATCTGCCGTTGGACGCGTGGCACGCCCTTCCGGGGCCATAAGAGATTGCCCGCGGAAGCGGCCGCCGACGATCCTCATGGACGGCCCTTTTGTTGCGTGCCGGATTGTTTTTTGTCGGAACGTCGAGGGCGCCGCGGGCCAAGCCGGCTTTTGCCCACTTGCTCTGCCAGTACCTTGCCCTTCACCTCTTCCACCGCGCCCCGCTTGAGTTGACCTAATTGAAACGGTCCGTAGGCAACCCGAATAAGCCGGGTCACGGTGAGATCGACCGCCTCCAGCATGCGCCGCACTTCCCGGTTTTTCCCCTCGCGCAGGCCCAAGGTGAGCCACGAATTGGCGCGGGTGCTGCGGTCTAGACTTGCCGATTCCGCGCGGAAGGTCATGCCATCCACCTCAACGCCCGCTAGCAGGGCCTCCAATTTGGCCTCAGTTACAGAGCCAAAGGCGCGGACCCGATACCGCCGCACCCAACCGGTTTGGGGAAGCTCAAGATGGCGCGCGAGCGCCCCGTCATTAGTGAGGAGCAGAAGTCCTTCCGAATTAAGGTCCAACCGCCCGATTGAAATCACCCGCGGCATGTCCTCCGGCAGCTGATCGAATACGGTTGGCCGGCCTTCCGGGTCGCGATGGGTCGTGACAAGGCCGGCGGGCTTATGAAAACGCCACAGGCGCGTCGGCTCCGCATCGGGGATCGGTGCCCCATCCACGGTAATCAGCTGGTTGGGCGTCACGTTCAAGGCGGGGCTATCGAGCACTACGCCATCGACCGCAACGCGGCGTGCTTCAATCAGCCGCTCCGCCTCGCGCCGGGAGCACACGCCTGCGCGCGCGAGGCGCTTTGCGATGCGTTCCCCATTGGCGGGTGCCTTGGTGTGTGGTTCAGTCATGCCACTCCCCGCACGGACCGTCGGGGGGCCAGACGGACAAAAGGGGCGGCGAGCGATCGTGACCACGCCGGAGGAAAGGATGGCAGAGGCCTATCGGGCGGCGTGTGCTGCCGGCGAGGCGGGAGAGGTGCCGGTGGGTGCGGCCCTCTTCGCGCCGGATGGTGGCCTCCTTGCGGTGGCCGGCAACCGGGTCATCCGCGACCGCGATCCAACCGCCCATGCCGAGATTGTTGCAATCCGGGCGGCTGCGGCGCAGCTTGAGAATGAGCGCCTGACGGGCTGCGTGTTGGCGGTGACGTTGGAGCCTTGCACCATGTGCGCCGGCGCCATTGCCCAAGCTCGGATCGCGCGGCTGGAATTTGCTGCAGAGGACCCAAAAGGCGGGGGCGTTATCCATGGTCCCCGCTTTTTTAGTCAGCCTACGTGCCACCATCGCCCGGAGGTCGTCAGAGGGCCGATGGCCCAAGAAAGCGCGAGCCTGCTGCGCGCGTTTTTTCGTGCGCGACGGGCGCGTTAGGGGGCCATCGGAGCGGATGGGGCCTTGCCTGGTCATAAAGGAGGCTTGTCTGGCCATCACAAGGCGCTCTGGTACAGGGCGAGGCGTGTCATGCTGTGCCTTAGGCCGGGTCGTGATCAAGAGCGCGCCAGCCGATATCGCGCCGGCAAAAGCCCTCCGGCCAGTCAATCCGGTCAATCGCCAGGTAAGCCCGTTCGCGTGCTGCTGCCAAAGTGGGTGCCATGGCCGTCACATTCAGCACCCGACCGCCGGCTGCCTCAATCTGCCCGCCGCGTTCGCGCGTTCCGGCATGGAAAATCGCAAGATCTGTGTCCTGATTGATCGCCGATAATCCGCCGATGACCGATCCTTTGTCATAGGCCCCGGGATATCCCTGGCTCGCCATCACCACGGTCATGGCCGGGTCGGCGTGCCACTCGAGGCTATGGCCCACAAGGCGCCCCCTCGCGACAGCCAAAAGCGCCGGCAGGAGGTCTGACTTAAGGCGCATCATCAGCACCTGAGCCTCTGGATCGCCGAAACGGGCGTTGTATTCGACAAGCTTGATCCCCTCATCGGTGATCATCAGCCCGGCATAAAGGACACCGCGATAGGGGGTCCCCCGATCGTGGAGGGCTCGAACCGTCGGACGGATGATGCGCTCTAGGGTTTCCTCAATGCGCGCCTCGGTCATGACTGGCGCGGGCGAGTAGGCCCCCATGCCGCCCGTATTGGGGCCGGTATCTCCCTCACCAACGCGCTTGTGGTCTTGCGCTGTTGCGAGGGGCAGCACCGTCTCCCCATCGCATAGGGCGAAAAAGCTTGCTTCCTCGCCCACCATAAAGGCCTCGATGACGACGCGGGCGCCCGCCGCACCGAAGGCCCCATCAAACATGGTGCGCACCGCGGCGATCGCGTCGGCCTCGGTTTGCGCGATGATGACTCCTTTGCCAGCGGCGAGCCCGTCGGCTTTGACCACATAGGGGGCCGGCCGCGCCCTGATGTGTTCGATGGCAGCTTCGGCGGTCTCGAAGGTCGCATACTCGGCGGTGGGGATGGCGTGGTCGCGGCACAAGCTTTTCGTGAAAGCCTTGGAGGCCTCAAGTTGAGCCGCCTCGGCGGATGGGCCGAAGACCAAAAGTCCGGCATCAGCGAGCGCATCGGCAACGCCAGCGACGAGCGGGGCTTCGGGCCCGACGACAACGAACTCAATGCCTTGGACCGCGCAAAGGGAGAGTACCGCTTGCGCGTCGCACGGGTCCCCGGACACACAGGTGCCGAGCGTTGCCATGCCCGCATTGCCGGGCATGAAAAACAATCGGTCGGCGCTGGGGGACCGGGCAAGGGCCCAGCCGAGGGCATGTTCCCGCCCGCCGGAACCGAGGATTAAAATGTTCATGGCAGGTCCTAGCGGATCGACGAGAGGGGATGCATCGGTTCTAGCCGCTCCCTGTTTCGGGCGAACCCTGTTTTAGCCGCACGGCCAGGGGCTTGGTGCGCCAGTCTTGATCGGCCGGACGCCTCCCGGCACACTCAGCCCAAGTTTACTGGCGAATCGACAGAAGGAAAGAGCGGGATGGCCACACCCCGTGCCGGCCGAAAACGCCCCGCCAAGCCTGATGGGGAGGGCGCAGCACCAGGGCTCAATCCGGGCGGGTCCGACGCCCCAGGCGCGTCTCAGCCGGCGAGCAACGGCAATCTTCACGAATTCTCAGTCAGCGAATTATCCGGCGCGATCAAGCGCGCCATGGAGGATGGGTTTTCTTATGTGCGTGTGCGCGGCGAGATCGGCCGCGTGAGCCGGCCGGCCTCCGGGCATGTCTATCTGGACCTCAAGGACGACAAATCCGTGCTTGCGGGGGTGATTTGGCGCAGCGGCGTGGGCCGGCTCAAAATGGCCCCCGAGCAAGGATTGGAAGTGATCGCCAGCGGCCGGATCACCACGTTTCCCGGGCAGTCGAAATACCAGATCGTCATTGAGCAGATGGAACCGGCGGGGGCCGGCGCCCTGATGGCGCTGTTGGAGGCGCGGCGCAAGGCCTTCGCCGAGGAAGGCTTGTTTGCCGAGGACCGCAAGCAGCCGCTGCCCTATTTGCCCGATGTGATCGGTGTCGTGACAAGCCCCTCCGGGGCCGTCATCCGCGATATTTTGCACCGGCTTGCCGATCGTTTCCCGCGGCATGTCTTGGTCTGGCCCGCGCTTGTTCAAGGGGAGAAGGCGGCCGAGCAGGTTGCCGCCGGCATTCAAGGGTTCAACGCGCTGGCGGCGGGTGGCCCGGTTCCCCGTCCCGATGTGGTGATTGTGGCCCGCGGCGGTGGGTCGCTTGAAGACCTTTGGCCGTTTAATGAGGAAATCGTTGTGCGCGCGGTCGCGGCATCCGCCATTCCGCTGATCTCCGCTGTGGGGCATGAAACCGACACGACACTGATCGATTTCGTCAGTGATCGGCGGGCCCCGACCCCCACCGCGGCGGCGGAGATGGCAGTGCCGGTGCGGGCCGACCTCACCGCCCAGGCGGCCGATCTGGCGCGGCGGCTTGAAGGGGCCCGGCGCCGAGACATGGACCGTCGACGGGAGCAGGTGCTGGGCCTCGGGCGGGGCTTGCCCCGTGCCGACGATCTCTTGGCCATGAGCCGGCAACGGCTCGATGCTGCTGCGAACCGGCTTATGGTCGCCATGCGGAACGATGTGCGCTCGCACCGAGCGCGCCTGCAGCTGGCCGGGCGGGTGCTGGAGCCTGCGCGCCTTGCTCGCCATCGAGCCGAGGAGGCCCGGCGCTTTGCCGTGACGGCCGGCCGGTTGCCCCGAGCCTTTATCAGGTCTGCCGAAACGCGCCGCGCCCGTCTCGACCAGGCGGAAAACCGCCTTGCGGGCCTGCGCCTTGGGCACCGTGTGGTGGAAGAGCACCGCCAGGCCGAGCAGCTTGCCCAGCGGCTCACAGGTGCCGTCGGGGCGCGCTTGCGCAGCGCTCACGAGCGTCTGGTGGCAAAAACGGGCCTTCTCGATGCCTTGTCCTACCGCCGGACCCTCGAGCGGGGCTATGCGCTGGTGACGGATGCGAGGGGCGAGATCGTGCGGGACGCAGCAACGTTGACGCGGGGTGATGCGGTTACGCTCGAACTTGCCAAGGGCCGGCGAACGGCGCGGATTGAGGATGATGAGGGCGTAGGCTCGGCCGGCAGCCGCAAAAAATCATCGCCGAAGACAAAACCAGCGCGCCAAGGAGACCTTTTTTGAGCCGGGACACAAGAGGAGCATGTCGCCGCGAGCGGGGGCGCAAAGCTTGAACTGGGGCGCCGGGTCTGCCAAGGCAGAGCCGCAATTG
>JBCDJA010000046.1:0-10380 GCA_038748465.1 Pseudomonadota bacterium | reverse complement strand
GTAAGATCGATCTGGGCCGTTTTGCGGTCCGGCGTGAGGCGCTGCAAATGGGCCAAGGCACCGCCTGTCAGAGCAAGGGTCGGTTGCCCGCTTGGACGGTTCACAACGCCGATGTCGCGCCAATAAACCCCCTGCCGGAGGCCTGTCCCCAGGGCTTTGGTGCACGCCTCTTTTGCTGCAAAGCGCTTGGCATAGCTCGCCGCCCGGTTGCGTCGCCGATCGGACTTGGCGCGCTCGATCTCGGTGAAAACCCGGTTGGTAAACCGCTCGCCAAACCGCTCCAGCGTCGCGTCAATGCGACGGATGTCGATCATGTCATTGCCAAGGCCGATGATCATGGGCGTTCGGTTCCAGGGGGGTGCGGACGTGCCTCGTCCATCAGCGCTCGCATGCGCCGGAGCGCAGCGCCAAGGCCAGAGAAGATCGCCTCGCCGACAAGGAAATGTCCGATGTTGAGTTCGGCGATTTGCGGCAACGCCGCCACCGGACCCACGGTCGCAAAATCGAGCCCGTGACCCGCGTGCACCTCGAGGCCAAGTCGCTCCCCTTCGAGGGCTGCGCGCCGCAATGCCTCAAGCGCCCCGCCGGCCGCCGACTCGTCCCCCGCATGGACGGCCGCGCAATAGGTCCCGGTATGCAGCTCAACGACGGGCGCCCCAAGCGCCTTGGCCACCGCCAATTGCACAGGATGAGGATCGACAAAAAGCGACACCCGGATGCCCGCCTCGCCCAAGCGATCGATCATCGGGGCCAGGGCATCGTGGTGGCGCGCGGCGTCTAGGCCGCCCTCGGTTGTCACCTCCTCGCGCCGCTCGGGCACGAGGCAGGCGGCGTGGGGTCGATGGCGAAGCGCGATGGCGAGCATCTCGTCGGTGGCGGCCATTTCAAGGTTGAGCGGCAAATCGATTTCGGCGCTGAGGCGCTCGATGTCCCGGTCGCCAATATGGCGCCGGTCCTCGCGCAGATGCGCGGTAATCCCATCGGCGCCGGCCTCAGCGGCTAGTTTTGCGGCCCGCACCGGGTCGGGATGGGGCCCGCCCCGCGCATTCCGGATGGTCGCCACATGGTCGATATTGACGCCCAGACGGAGCGGCCTTGTGGGTTCGGAGGTCATGGCCCGGCGCGCGCTTATTCGGCCTGGGCCTGGATCATCGGCTGGCGGGTGAGCGCCCGCGCCTCCCTGCGTCTTTTGTAGGTCCGCACGGCGCTACGGGCGGGAAAGAAGATTAGCGCCGCCGCAATCAGCCCCAAGGGAACACCGCCGACGACCATGGGAAACAGCTTGGTGTCCCAAAGCGTCACCAAGGACTGCCAGCCGGTGACTTGATCAAATACATTAAGCTCGTCGGCCGCCATGGCCACATCCGGCGCATTATCCCGGCCGAGAATGAAGGTGCCGACATTATAAGACGCGAGCCAGATGAGCGGAAAGGTAAGCGGGTTGCCGATAAATGTGCCGACAACAGACGCGATGAAGCTGCCGCGCATCAGCCAAGCCGCCGCGAAACAGATCAGCAGGTGCAAGCCGATAAACGGGGTGAAGGAGGCAAACACACCGCAAGCAAAGCCCCGCGCGATGCGCGATGGGGTGCCTTGCAAGCGTTTTAAGCGGTGCCAATGGTAGGAAAACGCGCGGCGCCAGCCGGATTTGGGCCAGGTCATTTGGCGGAAACGCTCTATGCGGGAGAGCGGGTGGCGACGCTTGAACATTCAAGGCTCTGTTTTTGCGGAAGTCCCCGGGGGTCTTCCAGATATGCAATCGCTGTATGGCCGTTCAATGTCTCATCAAATTATAAACATGAGACGAACGGCCCCACGGCCTCTGCGTTATGGATAAAAGCACAGGGTGCGGCGCACGCGCCACGTTGATTTCGCGCCACGTTGATTTCGCACCTCATTCGTTTCGCGTCCCTTTCGCTTCGCGCGACTTTCGGTTTGCGCGACTTTCGGTTTGCGCGTTCCTCTTATCGCGGTGACTGGACGTTAGCCGCGGACACGGCGAACGGAGATGATGCCCCGGGTGGCGCGCAGGGCAGCGGTGATGTGCGCGAGGTGCTTGGTGTCTTCCACTTCCAGATCGACGAGGGCCTCATGCATATCGAGCCGGCGCTCCTCCAGACGAAAATTCGTGATGTTCCCTCGGTAATTAGCAATGACAGTGCACAGAGCGCCTAAACTTCCCGGCTCGTGGGCCAGCGTGACACGGATACGCCCGACGGTCGTCGTGGCCTCGGAGGCATCCTGGCGCCACCTCAGATCCACCCAACGCTCGGGCGCATCGTGCAGCGATTCGAGGCGCGCGCAGTCGATTGTGTGAACCGCCAGGCCCTTGCCCGGTTCGAGAATGCCGACAATCCGGTCATGGGGGATCGGATGGCAGCAGGTCGCTAGATGGACCGCAAGGCCCGCCTTGAGGCCATCGATCGGCATGGCCTGGTCGTTGCGACCGGGCACCAAGCGCTTGCGCGGTACGCGGCGGCGGCGCGTTGGCGCGCTGGGCCGGGCAGCCCGCACCACATCGGCAGGCGCGATGCCGCCGCTACCGACCCGCTCGAACAATCCGTCCTCGGTCGGCTCACCCAGCTTTTTGGCGACCTCCACAAGCTCGGTCGATGCGAGGTCGACTTTCGCCTCGCGAAACGCATGCTCCAGGAGGCCAGCCCCAAGATCGCGATATTCTTTCCGCCGGGCTTGGCGCAGATAGCGGCGGATCGCGGACCGGGCTTTGCCGGTTTTAACAAAGCTCTCCCAAATCGGGTCCGGGGTCTGGGTCTCGGACCTGAGCACTTCCACGCTGTCGCCATTGCGCAGCCGCGTGCGCAAATGCACCACGCGACCATTCACTTTGGCTCCAACGCAGGTATCGCCGATGCGGGTGTGAACGGCATAGGCAAAGTCGACCGGCGTCGCCCCCACGGGCAGGGAAATCAGGTCCCCTTTGGGGGTGAAGCAGAAGACCTGGTCCTGGAACAATTCGAGCTTGGTGTGTTCCAAGAATTCCTGGGACGAGCCGGCATGGTCGAGCAATTCCACAACCCGGCCAAGGAATTGGTAAGGATCGTTAAACCGGAAATCTCGCCGGATCTGCCCGTTAGCATGGCCATTGGCCCCAGAGGCAGCCCCGTTCGACGCCGGGCGTTCTTTGTAGCGCCAATGGGCGGCAACCCCGTATTCGGCGATGTCGTCCATTTCCTGGGTGCGGATCTGAACCTCGACCCGCTGTTTTTGGGGGCCAACCACCGCCGTGTGGAGCGAGCGATAGCCATTGGGCTTGGGGGTCGACAGATAGTCCTTGAAGCGGCCCGGCACGGTCGGCCAGGTGCGATGGATGATCCCGAGCGCGCGGTAGATGTCTTCCTCGTTTTCGACAATGATCCGGAAGCCAACGATGTCAGACAGTTGCTCGAAGGAGATCTCCTTGTCTTGCATCTTCGACCACGTGGAATAAGGGGTTTTGCGGCGGCCTTTGACCCGCACCGTCAGCCCGCCGTCCTCGAGCACCCCTTTGAGGTCCTGCTCGATGCGCCCGACAAGGTCGCCCTCCCCATCCTGCAAAAAGTTGAGCCGCGCGATCACCGAGGCGCGAGCCTTGGGATCCAGCACCTCAAAGGCCCGGTCCTCTAGCTCTTCGCGCATGTCCTGGATGCCCATGCGTGCGGCCAAGGGAGCGTAAATTTCTAAGGTCTCTTGGGCGATGCGCCGCCGGCTTGCCGCCTTAGGGTGATGATAAATCGTCCGCATATTGTGCAGCCGGTCGGCAAGCTTGATGAGGAGGACGCGCACGTCCTTCGACATGGCAAGCATGAGTTTGCGGAAGTTCTCCGCCTGCTTGACCTTTTCAGAAGTGAAGTCGAGCCGATTGAGCTTGGTGACCCCGTCCACCAACTCCTGCACGGTTTCGCCGAACATGTCGCCGATATCATCGAGCGTGGTGGCGGTGTCCTCGACGGTATCGTGCAAGAGTGCCGTGGCGATGGTTGCCGAATCGAGCTTCAGGCGGGTCAGGATGCCGGCGACTTCCAGGGGATGGGAAAAATAAGCATCGCCGGAGTGCCGAACTTGGTTGCCATGGGCCTTCATGGCAAAGACATAGGCTTTGTTCAAAAGCGCTTCGTTGACTTCCGGGTCGTAAGCCCGCACGCGATCGACGAGTTCATATTGCCGGATCATGGCCGGTTTGATCTCCAGGCAGAGGCCGGTTTATCAACCAAGACCTCTCGAAATCCCATGACATCACCACGAAGGTGTGGCGTCAAACGGGCCTGGACAAGGTCACATATCGCCGGAATTGCGCGGCGGCAGGTCTTTTGTGGTTTGCAACGCGCGCAGCAACTCTTCTTCGGTAATCGAAGTGGCCTCCGGCACATCGGCGCTCTCGGATTGACCGTCCTGGCTTTCGGTCTCCGGCTCGTCGACCTCGATATGGTGTTGGAGGCTTGCTGTCAGCTCTTCCCGCAAATCCTCTGATTGAATGGTGTTTTCAGCGATTTCGCGCAAGGCGACGACCGGGTTTTTGTCGCGGTCTCGATCGATCGTCAGGGCCTCACCGGCAGACATGGCACGCGAGCGATGGGCCGCCAAAAGCACCAGTTCAAAACGGTTCGACACCTTCTCGATGCAATCTTCGACAGTGACCCGGGCCATGCAGCTCTCCTTCCAATCAAGCGGCGGTCGTTAACGGGAATCGACCAGAAAAACAAGAACAAAATATGACCAGCCCTAAAGCAAGCCTACACGGCGCTTAGCGTCCCTCCTGGGCCTCCATTAGATCGCCGGGGGTGCCTTTACCCGGCGAGCGCGGCTTTGCCGTATCCGCCCGGTCGAGCGGGCGCACGCCCCAGGGTCGCGGCAGGCCGGCAAGCAGCGCGTCCCCGCGCAGCCCTAGCCTCGGATGCACCCAGTCTGGCGCCACTGCAAGAAGGGGCACCAAAACGAAGGCGCGCTCATGGGCCCGGGGATGGGGCAGCACCAAGCCGCTGTCTGATGCCGGATTGCCGACAATCTTCCCATGATAATCAAGGAGGTCGAGATCAATGGGCCTTGGCTCCCAACGCACCCGGCGGCGGCGGCCGAACAACCATTCGACCCGATGGAGAATCGCCAAGATTTCCGATGCGGGCTTCGGGCTCGAGACGATTGCCGCCGCATTCACATAAGCCGGCTCGGCCGGATCGGGCCAGGCATCGGACTCAAACCACGGGGAAATGGCAACCGGCGTTACGCCGAATCGCGGCAAGGCGGTCAGCGCGGCAGAAAGCGTCTGCTGCGGCGAGCCAACGTCTGAATAGAGGTTGCCACCAAGTGAAATAAGGATCATGTCATGCTTCGTTTCAATTTCATGACGCAGCCACGGGGACGCAATTTCGCCTTGGGTTTGCGTGCTTCCATTACGTTCCGTTTTGTTGGCCTGCCAGCACAAAGGCCATGAGGACCATCATGCAAAGAGACCGTTTAGGCTTTTATCCCTCTGAGAAGATTGCACTTTTTATCGACGGCTCGAACCTTTACGCAGCCGCTCGGTCCCTCGGTTTCGATATCGATTACAAACGCTTGCTCGATCTGTTTTCAACGCGGGGCATGTTGGTGCGTGCCTTCTATTACACCGCCCTTGTCGAGGACCAGGAGTATTCGCCCATTCGCCCCCTCGTCGATTGGCTCGATTATAACGGCTTCATGATGGTCACCAAGCCGACGAAGGAATTTACCGACGCCAGCGGGCGGCGAAAAATCAAAGGCAATATGGATATCGAATTGGCGGTCGACGTGCTCGACATGGTGCCGCATGTGGACCACGTTGTAATCTTCTCCGGCGACGGAGATTTTCGCCGTTTAGTCGAATCGGTACAACGGAAAGGCAGACGGGTGACGATCGTTTCGACGGTCCGGTCGCAACCGCCCATGGTCGCCGATGAGCTTCGCCGCCAGGCAGATCAGTTCATCGAGCTCGATGCGCTTCGCAATTATATCGGGCGCGAGGGCGGCCCCTCGGAGCGTCAGGAGGCACCGGCCGGCCAGACCGATGAAGACGAGTATGACGAAGAATACGAGGACGAAGACCAAGACTGACAACGGGCCCCACTTTTGGGCCAACACCGGGGCGGACAATGGGGCCGACAATCGCGTCTACACCCGCATCGACACTTGGCTCGACACACAGCGTGACCCCAGAACCTGATCCCGCCTGCTCGCTGTGTCCCCGGCTGACCGCGTTCCGCCAGACCAATGCCGAGACATTCCCCGCCTATTTCAACGGTGCCGTTCCTTCCTTTGGCGGGGAGGATGCGCGCCTTTTGATTGTCGGGCTTGCGCCGGGTCTTCACGGTGCCAACCAGACAGGGCGCCCGTTTACCGGGGATTTTGCGGGCGATCTCCTCTACGCGACGCTGCTCGAGATGGGATTGGCGCAAGGGGCCTATGCCGGCCATGCCGAAGACGGATTAACGCTCAATGCCAGCATGATCTCCAACGCGGTGCGCTGTGTGCCCCCGCAAAACAAGCCGACCGGTCCAGAAATCAAAGCCTGCCGGCCCTTCCTCAGAGCCCGGATCGATGCGCTGCCCAATCTGCAGGTCATTTTGGCGCTTGGACGCGTTGCCCATGAGAGCACTGTGGCCGCCTTCGGTTTAAGGCAAAAGGCCTACCCCTTTGCCCATGGCGCGCGGCATGAGCTGACCCCAGCTTTGGCGCTCTATGACAGTTACCATTGCTCCCGGTACAACACGAATACGGGCCGGCTCACGCCTGAGATGTTCCGATCGGTGTTTGCAGCGATCCGGGACGCGCTTGCCGAGCCTCCGGCACTCGCCAAAACCGGCTGAGAGCCTCAAGGCCCCAACGCCCACAACGGACGCGTGAGCACCAAAGCTGCAACGCCTTATCCGCGCTCCTTCAGAAGGCGGGCTTTTTCCAACTTCCAGGTGCGATCCTTGTCAGCCTCGCGCTTGTCTTCTTTGCGCTTGCCCTTGGCAAGCCCCAGCTCGATTTTCACGCGCCCCCGATCGTTGAAATAAAGCCGTAAGGGCACGACGGTCATCCCGGCCCGCTTGACGTCAGCCCTCAACCGGTCGATCTCGCGCCGGTGCAACAGCAATTTCCGCGGCCGGCGCGGCTCATGATTGTTCCGGTTGCCGGCGGAGTATTCGGGGATATAGGCGTTGATCAGCAGCATCTCGCTGTTCTCCACCGTCGCATAGGCCTCGGCGATATTGGCTTTTCCCTCCCGCAGCGACTTCACCTCCGTGCCCTGCAGCATAACCCCCGCTTCGAGGGTCTCCTCGATAAAGTAATCGTGGCGGGCCTTGCGATTATCGGCTGCCACGCGCGCAACCCCGTCTTCCTTTTTTTTCGCCATGGCGCCGGACCTTAGACGAGCCCCACACGCACCAGCGCGTCATCGACCGCCAGGCGCGCCGCATCGGAAATCGGGGCCAGCGGCAATCGGGCATCGGGGGTGAGATCCCTGAGCCGCGAGAGCGCATATTTGGTGGGCACCGGGTTCGGATCCACAAACAACGCCTCGTGAAGGGGGAACAATCGATCCTGGAGTGCCAGGGCTGCCGGATAATCGGACGCCAACAGCGCCTCCTGAAACGCCGCCATCAGGCGCGGGGCAACGTTCGCGGTCACGGAAATGCACCCGGATCCGCCATGGGCGTTAAAGCCGATCGCGGTGCCATCGTCGCCTGACAACTGAATAAAGTCCGGGCCCAAGTGCCGGCGCGCCTCGCTGACCCGCAGCAGATTGCCGGTCGCGTCTTTCACGCCCGCAATGTTTGCCAGTGAGAACAAGCGTGCCATCGTTTCCGTACGGACATCGACCACCGAACGCCCGGGAATATTGTAAACGATGATCGGAATGCCGACCGCATCGTTGACCGCCTTGAAGTGCTGATAGAGGCCCTCTTGGTTCGGTTTGTTGTAATAGGGGGCAACCACCAGCAGCGCATCGGCGCCCGCCTCCTCGGCAAAACGGGCCAGGGCGACGGCCTCGGCCGTTGAATTGGATCCGGCGCCGGCGATCACGGGCACACGGCCGGCCGCGGTTTTGATGCAGGAGGACACGACCCGGCGATGCTCATCGTGGCTAAGGGTCGGCGATTCCCCGGTGGTGCCGACCGGCACAAGAGCGTGGGTGCCTTCCTCGATCTGCCAGTCCACGAAGGCCTCGTAGCCGGCCTCGTCAAAGGCCCCATCGCGGAAGGGGGTAATGAGGGCGCAAATCGAACCCCGAATGCGGTCGAGCGTCATAGCGATTAACCGTGTTTACAAAAACCTTGGACCGCCACAGATGCGCTCTTTCGCACGCAACCGCAAGCACCCCCTGCCCCAAGTCCCGGCCCTGGCCCGCTGCACGCGCCCAGAGCCTTTCACGCCCAGGCTTGGCCCCAAACCTACGCCCCCGGCAGCGGCCCTGATTTTGCACCCCGACGGGATCTGATCTGCAAAACAATCGCCCCAACGAGACTGGTGGCGGCCGAGGCCCTGGGCTAGGTTGGTTAAGGGATAAGGGCTGAGGCGTGCGGTGATTGTCCGAGCGCCCCCACGGTAAGGCCTTTGGCTGCGCCGAGGGCACAAAGGGCACCGTGCACGCGCCTACCATTCGGCCGTCTAAAAATCGGCTGAAACGAGACACCGACCGGCCCCTTGGACCGACTGAAGGAGAGCTTGCCCTATGCCCCTCATTGCCGCGCTCCCCGTCTTTGTTGCTCGGCTTGCGAGCCGCCCTGGCCGGGCCGGCGCTGTCGCCCTTCTCTCCCTTACGCTGAGCCTCTGGGCGCTGCCAGCGCGGGCCGCCCCGACAACAGCACCGACAGCCGCGCCTCTTTCTGCGCAAGATCTCTCCGTCCTCGAATTAGCCTTCGATGCCCTTAAGCGCGGGGATTATGCCGGCGCGCCGCGCTACATTTCGATGGTCAAATCCGAGATCGGACGCGACCTCCTAATCTGGCGGCTTGCGGTGCATACGCGGGTCGATCTTGACTTCGACCAAATCGTTCAGCTTGCCGATAAATATCCCGATTGGCCGCGGATGAACCGGCTTCTCGCCCAAGCCGAACGGGCCATGGACGCCAATCTAAGGCCCGAGCAAATCGTGCAATGGTTTGCCGGGCGCGAGCCCCTCACCGGCGAGGGGATGATACGCCTTGGCGTCGCGTTGCTTGAACAGGGCGAGGCCGGCTATGGCACGCGCTGGATCCGCCGTGCCTGGGTCGATTTCGATTTCGCTGATCATGAGCAAGACCGGATCCTTGACCGGTTCGGCGGTTTGATCGACCGCGGCAGCCACCTTTCGCGACTGGATCGCTTGCTTTGGGAGCGCAAATTTACGCTCGCTCAGCGGCTGCTCCCGCTTCTCACCAACGCCGAGCGTGCCTATGCCGAAGCGCGGATCGGGCTGGTGCGCGGCCGTGAAGACCCCAAGACCATCGACCGTATGCTGCCCAAGGACTATCGCAACGACCCGGGGCTCCTCTTTGATCGGGCCTATGCGATGCGGCGCCACGGCGAAGCCTCGGATGCCTGGCCGTTCATCATCGACGCCAAAGCGGCGACGCAGCCCCTTCCGTATCCAGATCTTTGGTGGACCGAGAGCCATATTCAGGCCCGCAAAGCCCATCGCGCACAAGATTATCAGCACGCCTACGAGCTTGCCCGCGACCATCGCTTGGACTCGGGGGTCGGTTTTGCCGATGCAGAATTCCTCGCCGGCTGGCTGGCGCTGCGCTATCTCGACGAGCCCGTGGAGGCCCTCGCGCATTTCCGCCTGCTCGGCTCGCGCGTTGGAAGCCCGATCAGCAAAGCGCGGGCCCATTATTGGTCTGGCCGGGCGGCCGAGGCGGCAGGCCTTGATGCCGAAGCAACGACCGAATATCAGGCCGCTGCCGCGTTCCCCTATACCTATTACGGCCAGCTGGCCATGGTGCATCCGCGGGTCGACAAGCAACGGCTGGTGTTGCCCTCGCTCTCGCCTGATCGCGCCGGCACGAAAGAGGCCTTCGAGGCCCGTTCGGCCATCCAAGCGATCCGGATTGCTCATGCGCTCGATCAAGACTGGGTGATGCGGGTGTTTTTCCGCCATGTCGCTGAAAGCTCCCGCCGGGCGGAAGACTTTGCGCTTCTCGGCGATCTCGCGCATGCTTTAGGCCGCACGGATTTGGCCGTCCGTGTGGGCAAAAAAGGCCTTTCCCAGCGGGTCTTATTGCTTGAGCACGCCTATCCCTTGGTCTCCTTGCCCACGAGCGCTGGCGCGGGCGCCCTGCCTGAGAAAGCCCTCGTCCTCGGCTTGTCGCGCCAGGAAAGCGAATTCAATCCAAAGGTCGTCAGCCATGCCGGCGCGCGCGGCCTGATGCAGTTGATGCCTGGAACGGCTCGGATCACGGC
>JBCDJA010000045.1:0-10436 GCA_038748465.1 Pseudomonadota bacterium | reverse complement strand
CTCCACAGGCACGATGTGATGAAAGGCGTTGTAGAGGGCAGGGCGCATCAGATCGTTCATCGCAGCATCGATGACGAGAAAGCTCCGGCCCTCGCCCTCTTTACGGTAAATCACCTCGGAGACGAGGATCCCTGCATTGCCGGCAATCAAGCGGCCCGGCTCGAACAAGAGTTGCAAGTCCGTCGTGCCCAGCACCGATTTGATCATGGCCGCATAGTCGCGCGGATGGGGCGGTGGGCGTCCCTCGTCGAAATAGGGCACACCCAGCCCGCCGCCGAGATCGAGCCGGTCGATGGCGTGGCCCCGGTCGCGAAGGCGCAACACCAGCTCAAGGATCCGCTCAAAGGCCGCCTCGAAGGGCTCGAGCGCGGTGATCTGGCTGCCAATATGCACATCAGCGCCAATCACATCGATATGGCTTAACTCGCCAGCCAGATCGTAAAGGCGCAGGGCGTCCGCCCACGGAATGCCGAATTTATCCTCAGCACGCCCGGTGGAGATCTTCTCGTTGGTGCCTGCATCGACATCGGGGTTGATGCGTAAGCTGACCGGTGCCCGATGGCCGTAATCGCGGGCGAGCCGATCGAGCACGCGCAATTCAGGCTCGGATTCCACATTGAACTGATAAATTCCGGCCGACAGCGCAAACAGCATCTCAGCGGGGGTTTTTCCGACCCCTGAAAACACAATCCGCTCCGGCGGAATGCCGGCGGCAAGCGCCCGTCGCAGCTCGCCTTCGGAGACCACATCCGCGCCGCTTCCAAGGGCCGCCAGCGTCCTCAAGACAGCAAGGTTCGAATTGGCCTTCACCGCAAAACAGACAAGCGTGTCCAGCGGCTCAAAGGCTTCTTTGAAGACCCGGTAATGGCGCTCGAGCGTTGCCGACGAATAGCAATAAAACGGCGTACCGACGGCCTTCGCAATCTCAGGGATCGGAACGCCTTCCGCGGTCAGGACACCCGATTGGTATTGGAAATGGTCCATGCAAGCCCCGGTGCAGGTTGGGGAAGGTGGCTTTGGTCTGCCGGCGGCGGGCGCTCGTCTTTGTTGGGGGGCGGGGGCGCCGGCTCAAGCGGGCCCTTCTTGCCGCACGCGGCCAGTAAGGGCAGGCAAAAGAGCGCGATGAGGATCGGGCGGGTCATGCCAGTCTCTCCTTCCATTGGGCAAGGCGCTTGCGCACCTCACTGGGGGCGGTACCGCCAAAACTAGTGCGGCTTGAAACGGATCGCTCGACGCTGAGGACCGAAAACACGTCCGGCGTGATGGCGGGGTGTACAGCTTGCATCACCTCAAGTGGCAGGGCCTCCAGGCCCACACCTTCGCTGTCGGCATGGGCGACAAGCCGGCCGGTTACGTGATGGGCGTCGCGAAACGGCAGCCCGGCAATCCGCACCAGCCAGTCTGCAAGGTCCGTCGCGGTGGAAAAGCCTGCCGCAGCCGCCTCGCGCATCGCCTCGGCATTGACCTTCAGGTCGGCGATCATGCCGGTCATCACGGTCACGGTCATCAAGAGCGTCTCAAGGGCATCAAAGACCGGCTCTTTATCCTCTTGCATGTCTTTTGAATAGGCCAGGGGCAGGCCCTTCATGACGGTTTGCAACGTCGTCTGAGCACCGAGGATGCGGCCCGTCTTGGCCCGGATCAATTCAGCCGCATCGGGATTGCGCTTTTGCGGCATGATCGACGAGCCGGTGGTGAAGGTGTCAGGCAGGCTGATGAAGGAGAAGGGGGCGGACATCCACACCACGATCTCCTCTGACAGCCGAGACAAATGGAGGGCGGTTAGGGCGGCCGCATTGACCGCCTCAAGCGCGAAATCCCTGTCCGAGACGGCATCGAGGGAATTGGCACTCGGCCGATCGAAGCCGAGGGCCTCCGCGGTTGCCTGCCGGTCGATGGGAAACGAGGTGCCCGCCAGGGCGGCCGCGCCTAAGGGGCATTCGTTAAGGCGCGCTCGGGCATCGACAAACCGGGTGCGGTCGCGGGCAAGCATCTCCACATAGGCAAGGCAGTGATGGCCGAACGTGACCGGTTGTGCCGTCTGCAGATGGGTAAAGCCCGGCATCAAGGTTTCGGCATGGCGTTCGGCCTGGGCAAGAAGCGCCGCCATTAACGCCCCAAGGGCGGTGTCGATCTCATCGATCCGGGTACGGACCCACAGCTTGAAATCGGTGGCAACCTGATCGTTGCGCGACCGGGCGGTGTGGAGGCGCCCGGCGGCATCGCCGATCCGCTCGCGCAGGCGTGCCTCGATGTTCATGTGGATGTCTTCAAGCGCTGTGGAGAAGGCAAACGAGCCGGCCTCGATTTCCGCCTCTATGGCCTCAAGGCCGGCGATGATGGCGTCCCGGTCGGCGGTAGAGAGGATCTCGCAGTCGGCCAGCATCCGCGCATGGGCTTTTGAGCCGGCGATGTCTTCGCGGAAGAGCCGTTGGTCAAAACCGATTGAGGCGTTGATTTGTTCCATCAGAGCGTCGGGCTCGGCGGCAAAGCGCCCTCCCCACATGGCTTGGCCTTGCGGACCCTCGACAGACTGGCCCGAGGCCTTCGCTAGGCCCGAGGCCTTCGCCAGGCCCGAGACCTTCGCCGCGCCTTTGCCCTGATTGTTCTGCTTCATCTGTGACATACATGATGGGATGGGCGCGCGCGTGCCGCCTGTCAACACGCCATTTATTGCGGCCTTACCCCGGGACTGAACGCCATGTTTTTGCTGCGCTACGCTCTCCTTGCTTTGATCGGGGTCGGTGTTCTGGGGGTTGCAGGCACGCTCTTTACGGTCAAAGACACCTCCGTCTCGGCCCGGCAAACCGTGACGGCGCCACAGAAATTCGGTCTTCAGCAAGGGGATATGCGAACGTTTGAGTTCGCTGAGCGCCGGTTCGAGGCCCCCCAATCAACGTTCGTTACGGCGGAGGGGAGCGAGCGGACCCTCGGCGATTGGCGGGGCAAGGTGATCCTCGTGAACTTATGGGCCACGTGGTGCGCCCCGTGTATCGAGGAGCTTCCAGCGCTTGATCGGCTGCAAGCGGCGATGGGCTCTGAGGACTTTGAGGTGGTTGCCTTGAGCGTCGATAAGGCGGGGCCTCAGAAGACCGAGGCGTTTTTAAAGGACCTTGGGATCGAGCATCTGGCGCTCTTTAACGACCAGACCATGGGCTTGATGTGGGAGCTTCAGGCCGCGGGGCTGCCGACGACCATTCTTTTTGACGCGAATGGCACCGAGATCGGGCGCCTTGCAGGCATCGCCGCCTGGGATGGGCAAGAGGCCAAACGCCTTATCCAGTATTTTATCGATCAAGAAGCCGGGACGGCTTAAGCCGCGATCCGGCTTTTGGGCCCTTGCCTTAGGCGCAGACCTGCGGTTTGCGGGCCGCCCACGGCATCGCCGTCTCAAAGAAATGCCCCAGCTGGAACAGCAGCGCCTCGTTATTGCGCGCTGCAACGGCCTGAACGCCAATCGGAAGCCCTTCCGGCGATTGCCCCAGCGGCAGCGATACCGCCGGCTGCCCGGTCACATTGAACGGGATTGTGAAGGTCACCGAGGCGGCGGTCTTGGCAAGCCCGCCCGGATCCTCCTCGGGGCGATAAACGCCGATGGCCGGCGGCACGAAGGGTAAGGTGGGACAGACCAACACGTCGATATCGGCCCAGGCGGTCTCGACTTTGCGCCGCCAGGCATTGTGGGCGGCGACGGCGGCCAGATAGTCCGCAGCGGACATTGCCCGCCCATGCTCAAGGTAAAACGCGGTGCCGGGCTCCACATCCTCCGGCCCAATCGTAATACCGAGGGAGCGTTCAAGCTCAGCAAGGCCTGCCGCAGTATTGGCAGCGATGATGCCGATGGTTGCCGCGCGCAACGCCTCCAGATCCTCCCCAAGCGGCAAGTCCAAATCGACGATCCGGTGTCCGGCGTCCTCAAGCTGTTTCACCGCACCCAGCACAGCCGCGCGGACCGGCGCCTCGACTGCGGTCTCGCCTGAAGGATCGTCCGTCAAGACCGCAATTTTGAGGCTCGGCAGGGGCTCGCGCGCCAGCTCTGCAAAGGGGCGCGGGGGCAGGGCAGTCAGATAGGGATCGCCCGGCATCGGCCTGGCAAGAATGTCAAGCAGAGCGGCGCTGTCGCGCACGCTGCGGGTCAGCATGTGGTGATGCGAGAGGCCCGCCCAGCCTTCCGAATAGGTCGGCCCTAGGGAGACACGCCCGCGGCTGGGTTTGAGGCCGAACAGGCCATTGGCGCTTGCCGGCACGCGGATCGAGCCGCCCCCGTCGCTCGCGCCGGCGACAGGCACCATGCGGGCGGCAACCGCCGCCCCCGCCCCGCCGCTCGATCCGCCGGCGGAGTGCTCGGGCGCCCAAGGATTGCGGGTTGGGCCAAAGGCTAACGGCTCGGTGCTGGTCATCAGGCCCAATTCAGGCGTATTAGTCCGCCCAAGGATGATAAAGCCTGCCCGTTTCAGGAGGCTCGCCTCATGGCTTTCCACGCTGGCCCTGTGATCGCGCGATTTTAAGAGCGCAAGCCCGCATAAATCGGGCTCACCGACTTCGGTGACGCCAAGGTCCTTGAGCAGGGTGGGCACGCCGAAAAATCGCCCGCCCCGGTGCTTGGCCTCGCTCACCGCCTCAAGGGCGCTGTCAAACTGGGTGTGGATGACCGCGTTAAGCTCGGCATTGGTGCGCTCAATCCGGCTTATCGCCGTCTCCACCGCCTCGCGCGGGGTGATGGATTTATCGGCAATGGCCTCAGCGGTTCCAACCGCGTCGAGATTGGCAATATCTGACATGTCACGCCCTCCACAGAGCCAGCCTAGACGAGGAGGGACGGGCCCAGCAATGGGCCTTGAGACGGGGGTATGATTGGGACAGGGGCCAGGCGAGGCTCTCGGGCCCGGCCTATTTGGCGAGCCTGAGGGCGCCAGTGTATTTCGAGGCGGTCATGAACGCGGTTTCGAGCTGGGATCCTGATGTCGTGTGGTGGAAGTGCAGATCCTCATCGCTCGAGCATTCCTTGAACAGGTTTTGTGTGGATTGGTCGACATTTTAGACGTTGGTGTGGACGAGGATGCCGTATTCCTTTGCCTTGTCGCATACGTCGAGCATCCGGTCGTCGATGTGGTTGTCATAATCGCTCAGGCTATCGAAACCGAGGCGGGCCTCCCGTCGATACCCATAGGCCGTATACGTGCTTTTAACCGTGTCTTTTCGTTTTGACTCTTCATGTTTAGAGGCGTTGTTGATGCCGTCGGTAAAGACGATCATGATCTTCTGGGTCGCCGGGCTAAACTCGTTCCCCTCACTGAAGGGCTCGTCCGGTGAGAGCACACGATAGCCCCAGGCCATGCCTTCGGCCGTATTGGTTCCGCCGCCCACCTGATAGCTTAGCTGATCTACCGCGTTCCGGATCGATGAGACGTCGGTGGTGAGGGGCATGACAGGCACCGAATCGCAGCCATTGTTGGGGCCGTTGATCGATGTGCCGGCCGCGCTCGGATAGGCAAAGGGGGTTCCGTTGTATTTGTCCGTTGATCGAATGATGTCGTTGTAAACTTGTTCTGTTGTAAGAGCATCGTAGAGGTCGAGATAATTCGGTACAGTGCTACTAGTGAAATAGTCATCAGGAAGATAATTATTGGCTCGGCGCGCATAGGCGCCGGTCTCGATCCAATGGTCCGGTTCGTCAGGTGAGAACAGCGGCACAAAAAGGCTATCCCCATCGCCGATGTCAGGGGCTGTGTCTTCCCATTCCAAATCGCCGGGCCGAGCCATTACACATCCCATCCATTCAGCGTTTGGGATCTGATCAAACAGGTCGAACAGGGTTTCGCCGGTGGCCAAATCGAGGCCGGCGCGGTGGATGGAGGAATAGCCGTTGGTGTCGATCCAATCCCATTTGAACCCTGGACCCTTCACATTGACAAAGGACGTATAGGGAATAAGCGCGACACGGGGCTGATTGGCGCCGGGCGATCCGGTTGCGAACTGGGTCTCAAGCTCGGTCAGAAAATCCTTGATCGCCGCCTTTAAATCGTCCGCGACCCCACCCTCATACACCGAGCCGGTGTTGTCGATGACAAGCGCGATCTCAACCGGCATGGTGCCGAAAATCGCCTCGCTTTCCGCCTCGATTGTCAAGCTATCGATCCCAAAGGCCGACATCAGTGTCGTCGGCACCTCTGCCGAGGCATCGATCCGTACCTTGCCGGGTTCGGAGTGAATGTTGAGCGAGGTGATTTCCGCAGCCAAGCCATCGAGATTGGCCTCGAGGAAGGCATTGGCCGTTGCCATAACTTGGTCTTCACTCGGATCGCTCTGCGCGAGCGCGCCGAGGGCTGCTGTGTCGATGGCTTTGCGCAACATGACTTTGGATTTCTCCGCATGGGCAAAATCCATCGCTGTGCCGAAGGTCATGGTCATCGGCACGAGGCTGAGCGCGAAGATCACCATGATCGCGCCTCGCGTGCCTTCCGGCCCGAAAAACCGGCCAAGGCAGCTCAAAACGGCGTCAACCCTCAAGATGAAAGCTGCGCGCAGGCGCATTGGTCAATCCCTCCCATAAGCGCCGGGCAGGGTCGGTCCTAACGATTAAAATTTTGTATGGTCAGGCGCGGGGGTGTTGGAGCGTCACCGGGTTGGCACCGGGGTCTCTCCCCGATAGTCGTAAAAGCCCCGGTCCGTTTTGCGGCCGAGCCAGCCGGCCTCAACATATTTCACGAGCAGGGGGCATGGGCGGTATTTGCTATCGGCGAGCCCCTCATAGAGCACCTGCATGATCGAAAGGCAGGTATCGAGGCCAATGAAATCGGCAAGCTCCAAAGGGCCCATCCGGTGGTTGGCCCCCAAGCGCATGGCCGTGTCGATGGCCTCAACCGTCCCGACCCCCTCATAGAGCGTGTAGATCGCCTCATTGATCATCGGCAGGAGAATGCGGTTAACGATGAAGGCTGGAAAATCTTCAGCGTTCGCGGCTGTTTTGCCGAGTTTGCGCACCATGTCTTGCGCGGTGCGGTAGGTGTCGTCGTTTGTGGCAATCCCGCGGATGAGCTCAACGAGCTGCATCAACGGCACCGGGTTCATGAAATGAAGACCGATGAATTGCTCCGGCCGGTCGGTGGAGGCTGCAAGCCGAGTGATGGAAATCGATGAGGTGTTGGTGGCGAGGATGGCGCTTTCATCGAGCAGCGGACACAAGGACTGGAAGATCTTCCGCTTGATCGTCTCTTCTTCGGTCGCCGATTCGATGGCCAGGTCCACGCCCGCAAGGGAGTCGAGCTCGCTCGAGGAGGTGATGCGCGCCAGGCTCGCTTCCATTTCTGCTTCCGTAAGCCGGCCCTTGCTTACCAGCCGGGCCATGTTGTCGTGGATCGTGCCCATGGCCCGGTCTAGTGCCTCGGCGCTGATATCGGTGACCCGCACCTCCAAACCCGCTGTCGCACAGACATGGGCAATGCCGTTGCCCATCTGACCGGCACCGATGATCCCGACTTTCTGAATGCTCATGCCTGTTGCCTTGCGTTTACGCCGAGCCGTCTGCCGCGCTCGTCATCGTCTTGTCGTCATCCTATGCGTAAATCGTAGGCTGTTTTCCGTTTTTTCGCAATGCAACATAAACCGTGGAGCGCGCAGACCGCGCCAGCGCCGCGGCACGAAAAAAGCCGGGAGCGATCTGCGCCCCCGGCTTCTAATGCGAACACGGCTGATGGGTCTTAGTAGCCGGCTTTGGCAAGCTCCGCTTCAAGTTCGGGCAGCGCCTGGAAGAGATCGGCCACCAAACCGTAATCGGCGACCTGAAAAATCGGTGCCTCTTCGTCCTTATTGATGGCGGCGATGACTTTGGAATCCTTCATGCCCGCGAGATGTTGGATGGCGCCCGAAATCCCGACGGCGATGTAAAGCTCCGGTGCCACCACTTTGCCGGTTTGGCCGACTTGATAATCGTTCGGCACAAAGCCCGCATCCACCGCCGCCCGCGAGGCGCCGATGGCGGCGCTCAGCTTGTCGGCTATCGTCTCCAAGAGCGAGAAGTTCTCACCCGATTGCATGCCCCGACCGCCAGAGATCACGATCTTGGCGCCCGTCAGTTCCGGGCGATCGGATTTTGATAATTCCTCGCCGACGAATTCGGACAGACCGCCATGGGCCGGGGACGCGATGTCCTCGATACCCGCAGAGCCATCCTCGCCGGCGGCCTTGAACGATGTCGTCCGAACGGTGATGACTTTTTTGCTATCGGTGCTTTTGACCTTTTGCAGTGCGTTGCCCGCATAGATCGGACGGATGAAGGTGTCGCTGCCCTCAACACCCGTGACATCGGACAATTGGGCCACGTCGAGGGCGGCCGCGATCCGTGGCATGAAGTTTTTGCCATTCGCGGAGGAGGGTGTGACCACCGCATCGTAATCGGCAGCAAGCGGAACGATAAGCGCTTCCATGCTTTCGGCCAATTGACGCTCAAATTGCGCATCATCGGCAAGCAAGACTTTGCTCACGCCACTGATTTTAGCGGCAGCTTCGGCAATCGGCCGAGCGCCGGAACCGGCGACAAGCACGGCGACATCGCCTTGCCCAAGCTCGGTTGCCGCGGTGACGGCCTTGTGGGTTGAGTCCTTGAGGGACTGATTATCGTGATCGGCGACGACGAGAACGGGCATCAGATCACTCCTGCTTCGGATTTCAGTTTTTCGACGAGCTCTGCGACGCTTTCCACTTTAACCCCGGCTTGGCGCTCGGCCGGCTCAGAGGTTTCAAGCACGCTGAGGCGCGGGGTGATATCGACGCCGTAATCGTCCGGCGATTTGGTGTCGATTGGCTTTTTCTTCGCCTTCATGATGTTGGGCAAAGACGCATAACGCGGCTCGTTAAGCCGCAGATCGACCGTCACGATGGCCGGCGTTTTGAGTTTAACGGTTTGCAGGCCGCCATCGACTTCCCGCGTCACGTCGATGGAGCCATCGCCAAGCTCAACATTGAAGGCGAAAGTGCCCTGGGCCCAACCGAGCATCTGAGCCAGCATTTGGCCAGTTTGGTTGCTGTCATCGTCGATCGCCTGCTTGCCAAGGAAGACAAGGCCAGGGGCTTCTTCCTCACAGATCTTTTTCAAGATCTTCGAAACCGCCAGCGGCTCTACTGTTTCGTCGGTCTGAACCAAGATGCCCCGATCTGCGCCCATGGCCAGCGCCGTGCGGAGCGTTTCCTGGGCCTGGGCCGGCCCGATAGAGACCACGATGACCTCCTCGGCCTTGCCGCCTTCCTTCAATTGCACGGCCTGTTCGACGGCGATTTCGTCGAAGGGGTTCATCGACATTTTCACATTCGCAAGGTCAACGCCGGACTTGTCCGGCTTGACGCGAATCTTCACGTTGTAATCCACCACCCTTTTGACGGGCACCAACACCTTCATCGGATTTTCTCCCGGTCGGTCTAAAAGCTATGGGGCTTGATTGGCTGCGGGCGGACCCTAAAGAGGCCCCAAAAACGAGTCAATTCGCCCGCACAATGTTGCTTATTGTGCCCCGATGTCGCGCTGGACCCGGGGGCGGTTATTGGCTTGCGCGGGCGTTCACCCACTCGCTTCGCGGGTTGCTCCGGGCACCCACAGAACGTCATTGGCGCCCTTGTCGTTCGCGTAGCGGGCCGCGACAAAGAGAAAATCAGACAGCCGATTGACGTAATGGCGCGCAGCCTCGCTCACGGGCTCGCTTGCCGCCAGTGTGACCAGATGCCGCTCGGCCCGGCGCGCGACGGTGCGGGCCAAATGCAAGGTTGCGGCGGCCGGCGTCCCGCCAGGCAGCACGAAGGAATTGAGCGGCGACAGCTCGCTGTTCAGGGTGTCGATTTCCTGCTCAAGCCGTTTGACCTGCCCCTCGGTTACCCGCAGCGGCTCGTAAGGTAGGGGCTTGCCGCTGTCCGGCGTGCACAGGTCGGCCCCCAGGTCGAAGCAATCGTTTTGAAGTCGGCCCAACATGCCATCGAGCACCCCCTCGGTGTGGAGCCGCGCCATGCCGATGATCGAGTTCAGCTCATCAATTGTGCCATAAGCTTCGATCCGTATGCTGTCTTTCGCTACGCGCTCGCCAGTGCCGAGTGCGGTGGTGCCGGCATCGCCGGTTTTTGTGTAAATTTTATTGAGAACAACCATTTTGGGTCGCCGACCTTTAGGCAGTTTTGGACTTTAGATACATCGCCAAAACCATGACGCACACGGCGATGAACTGAAGGATTACCCGCCATCGCATGAGCTGGTTTGAGCGGCTTCCGGCACCGGGCTCGCTGCTGCTCTTAAAGAACGTGAAGAGGCCTATGCACAGGACAATGAAGACCGCACCAATAGCGATTCCCACCCCCCAAGTCCAAATAAAGTCGGCCAAAACACTGTGTCCTTTATCGCGGCGCTGGTTGAGGCGCCCTTCAACCCGGCGCTAGGCCCAATCGCCCTGTTGTTG
>JBCDJA010000044.1:0-10454 GCA_038748465.1 Pseudomonadota bacterium | reverse complement strand
GTGATTTCAAGGCCGCCGCCAACGCAATATCCCTCAACCGAGGCGATCGTAATCTTGTCCAATTCCTCAAGGGCATTGGCCATGTCTTGGTAAAGGCGTACACGGCGCATGGTTTGGTTCGCATCGCCCCAAGCGCCGGCGGCCATCTCCGTCAGGTCATCGCCCGCGCAGAAATTCCCGCCCGCGCCGCGGATAAGCACCACCTTTGCCTCCTCATCCTCGCGCGCGGTCCCGATCGCCTTCGCCAGCTCGCTGGACAAGGTGATCGACAGGGCATTGGTGACCTCTGGCCGATCAAGGGTGAGCGTGATAAGCGCGCCGCGGTCTGCCCTCTCGCGCTCATAGATAAGTTCTTGAAAGCCGAGTTCCTGAGAAAGATCCGCCATTCGTGCCCTCCCTGTGGATCGCCAGCGGGATTTTAGATATTGATTTGATAGTTATAGGCCGGCTCAGGAGACTTCAAGTGACTACGAAAAAAAAAGTTACATCCACTGGCCAGACCGCTGATGAGGCCGCTGACCAGCTCGCCAAGAGGCCGACGCGGGATTCGGTTGCCGCCGCGCTTGATGTGATCGGCGATCGGTGGATCTTCTTGATTTTGCGAGAGGCGTTTTTTGGCGTGCGCCGATATGACGATCTACGCAAAAATCTCGGGGCCTCGCCCAACATCTTAGCCGATCGGTTACGGCGGCTCGTCGAGCATGGCATTTTAACGAAAGTGCAGTACAGCGATCATCGAAATCGATTTGAGTACAGATTAACAGACAAAGGTCTTGACCTCTATCCGATGATCGTCTTGTTGCTCGCCTGGGGCGATAAATGGGAGTCGGGCAAGAAGGGCCCGCCGCTCGCCTTGGTGCACACACCGTGCGGTCATGTGCTGTCGCCAAAGTTGATCTGTGAGGCCTGCGGCGAGGGGGTGGTCGCCCAAGATGTGCGTTGGAAGCCGCTCTAGGTTTTGGCGTCCGCGCAAGGGGCAGCGGGTCGGCAGACCACCCTAGCGCGTTACGGATTCTGGGTGTAATCGGGAAGCGTTGGATAGCGACGCACGCCGGAGGTGAGAAACTCTCCGCTTTCGTAGGTCACCATGCAGGTGCGCTCTTGTAGGCGCCAGGTAGAGCCCCTACGGACAATCGTATCGTGATAATAAGCGCCGAGGATCCAATTGTTGCGGCTGCCATCATCGCGGATTTGCACATGCACCGCGTGAACGGGGCTGGTTGTCTTTGCAAGATCACCGTTGAGCTCAACGGCTGGCGGGGCGACCAAATGTTGGCATGCGTAGCAAACGTCATGGTATGTGAGTAACGTCTCCATACCCTCAGGCATCGACATATCTACAAACTGTCCGAGGATGTAATACTTCTGCCGGGCGTCAGGTTCCATGACTTGCGGCAGCAGCTCGCGATGCCGCTTTAAATCATAGGCCCTTGCGATCTGCTGGATTACCTCGGTGATTGCAAGAATGTCTTGTGTCGTGTGGTCCATCCCACCGTCCTCCCGGGCGTTTTTAGTGGTTGCTGCGCTGTGGGCGTGCGCCTCTAGCGGCCGCGACAGTTTGCGGCGCAGGTTTGAGGAAAGCAATCGGTTTACGCGTTTTCAGTGCCCCTTGGCGGTTCTCCTCGTCCGGCCCCCTTGCTGCCTCACCGGGGCCTCGATGCGAGCTGAGACCGTGGATTAGTCGCGCAACGGCTCCACAAGCAAGGTTATGGTTGTGCACAGAGTAGCTTCTTGTGTGACGGTCAGGGAGAGGGCACCGGATGCCCCGTCTGTTTCCGATTGTTCCAGCGTAAAGGGGCGGTCCAGCTCCACAAAGTGCTTGAACGCCATCTCCCCGCCGATGCAGCGCAAGCGGCCTTGGCGTTTCACGAGGTGGGCAAATTGCATTGCAGAATCGGCCAGTTGATGGGCGTTCACATGGTCCCCCGAGCCACCATGATAGGGATGATTGGGAATAAACGCCTTGTGTTTCGCCACCAGGGCTTGGGCAGTGGGTGGCTCGCGCGTCAAAAGCGGCGACAAGAAACATTCTGTATGCGAGGCAACACCCAAGGCCTCGGGCTCAGCATACATGAAGGCGCTTGCGTCCTGCGGCATTGGCATCTTGTGCTTGGCCTCGTCCCGCCAGGCGGCAAAATCGCGCTCACGGAAAATAACCCCCGACCCGTAAAGCCGGGAGACCAACCGGCCCTCGGCATCGAAAAATGTCATGGTCCAGTGCTGTCGCTTGCCGCTCTCGTCAGGTTTCGGCTCCTCTGCAATGCCGTGGTCGATGGGCCCAACGCCAGCCTTGCCGCTGTACCAGCGTGAATAGGTGAGGGCGCCGCCCGTGCGCGCGTCAACGCCTCCGCGGGCCTGGCTGGTCTCGACAAAGGCCCAGTAATTTAGGGTTTGAATGATGATTGGGTGCGCGGGCGCCAACGCAAGCCAAGGCCAGGCATCCTTATCCTTCGAACAACGGAAGGCCACGGTGCCATCGTCCAAAATATGATGGGAATGGGTTAGGGGGGCTGACGGATAATCGGCCATAGGAGGACCTTAAGGGAAACGGCGGTGGTAATGTTGAAGGCGCAAAATTTACGCGCGATTTGCGTCCTCGCCATGGGCTGGAGCCCGGGCTATTCGCGGGGGGCACGGTCATCAAAGTACGGATCGAAGAGAGATTGGGCCATATGCTTGGCCATGTCGATCGTCTTCTGACCGTCTGACTTGGTTTGGGTGAGTGCCAGCCGGACGGTCGTGCCCGAAAGCGAAAGGACAAGCAACAGTGCGCGTTGCACATCCGGCCAGTGCGTCTTGGCGAAGAGGTGACGAACCTGCGGAAAAATCATCTCCGCATTGCGGCGGGTGTCCGCATCGTCCATCGCCTGCAGGGATTTGTCCGCATGGGTCCCCATCCAAATATCCCGCATGACCGGATCTTGGCGATGGAGCGCGTAATACTGGTCGAACATCTGCGCCAAAAGCTCGTGAAACGCCGTTCGCGATTGGGGCGCGCTTTGCAATTTTGCCTCGATCATCCCGGCGGTCTGGCCCAAATACCGCTCTCCCAAGGTCTGAAGAATGGCGGCCTTGTTGGGAAAATATTGGTACATGGACCCCGCTGTAATCCCAGCTTCAGCGGCGATGTCCTGGATTTTGAGGCCGGCACTCCCCTTTGCTGCAATCAGCGTTCTTGCTGCCTTGAGGATCGCCTCCACCCGCTCGACGCTGCGTTTTTGGCTTGGCGCTCGGATGCCCTCTTGGCTTGCGGCCTTGACGGGTGTTTTCGCGTGGGTTGGCATGGCTCTTCCTCAATCTGAAACTTATTCAGATTTCTATTGACCTGCAAGGGGGCATCGCCTACAAAAACTGAAATTTATTCAGGTTAGGAGCTGCCCGATGTCAATACTTGATCAGCCCACCGACACGGTCGCCATCATCGGCGGCGGGCCTGCTGGCCTGGCAACGGCGCGGGCGCTCAAGACCGTGGGGCTTCCATTTGTCCTCTTTGAGAAGCACCGGGATGTCGGCGGCATCTGGGATCGGGAGAATGCCGGCTCGCCGATGTATCGGTCGGCCCACTTTATCTCTTCACGAACGATGTCCGGTCATGAGGGATACCCGATGCCGGATAGTTTTCCCGATTACCCGTCCAACGGCCAGATTCTTACCTATATCCGGGACTTCGCGGCCGACTTTGGGCTTTACGACCATATCCGCCTCAACACGCCTGTCGACCGGGTGACTAAGGACGGGGACGGATGGGTGGTGCAATCCTCCGCGGAGGGAGAGCCTCGGAGCGAGCGGTTTCGCTGGCTCGTCTGCGCAAGCGGCACGAACTGGCACCCGAACCGGCCAGCCATCAAGGGCGAGGAGACCTTCACCGGCGAGATCGTGCACTCTGTGGCTTATGATGGCAGCGACAGCCTTAAGGGGCAGCGTGTTCTGGTGGTCGGCGCCGGCAATTCCGGCGTCGACATCGCGTGTGACGCCGCCTTTGCGGCCGATGCGGCCTACACAAGCATGCGGCGCGGCTATCATTTCGTGCCGAAGCACATCTTTGGGCAGCCGGCGGATGTTTTCGGCAGCAAATCGTCCTGGATGCCGATGTGGCTGACCCAGATCGTCTTTGGCGTGCTGCTTCGCCAGCTCAACGGCGACCTGACACGCCTTGGCTTGCAAAAACCCGATCATAAAATCTTCGAAAGCCATCCGATCATGAACACGCAAGTGCTGCATTATTTGCAGCATGGAGATCTTATCGCAAAGCCCGACCTTGACCGGCTTGAGGGGGAAGATGCCGTGTTCAGCGATGGCAGCCGCGCCGCAATCGACCTCGTCATCCTTGCGACAGGCTATAATTGGACGTTGCCCTATCTCGACGACGGGCTCTTTGAGTGGAAAAATAATCGCCCACAGACGTTCCTAAAGATCTTCAATCCCGATCAGCCGAGCCTGTTTGTCAATGGTTACATTGAAACGAATTCCGGGGCCTACAAATTATTTGATGAGATGGGCCTTTTGATTGCCCAAACCATTGCGGCCCAAGCCCGTGACCCCGCCAAGGCGCGGCAGATCCAAGCCACAATCGAGGGGCCTGAACCCAATCTTGGGGGTAAGGTCGCCTATGTGGAGAGTGCCCGCCACACCGGCTACACAAATGTAACGGCATACACCAAAGCGATGAAGGCAATGCGCGATCAGCTGGGGTGGCCAGATCCATCGGCATTCTACGAAGCGGCGCCTAAGGCTGCCCCATCCCCAGCGCAAGGCATTGCCAGCGAGGCGGCGTGATGAGTGCCCTTGCGTTTGTGACGGGGGCCGCGGGCGGCATTGGTGAGGCCGCGGTGCGTCATTTCCACGCCGAGGGGTTTCAGCTTTGGGTGACCGACCGGGACGAGGCAGGTCTTGAGCGATTGCGCGGGTCGTACCCTGATGCCGTAATCCATGCGGCCGACCTTACGGATCGCTCAGCGCTTGAAGATCTGTGTGCTGCTCTTGAGGGGGCTGACACGCCGCCGGCTGTTGCGTTTGTGAATGCCGGTGTCATTGAGCCTGGACCCAGCATTGATCTTCCCCGTGCATCTATTGATCTGCATATCGACATCAATCTCCGCGCGGCCGCACACCTTAATCACGCTCTGGCGCGCGCCATGGTGGCCGCGGGCGGAGGGCACATTATCAGCACCTTGTCGGCGGCGGCCATGGTGGCTTTGCCGGACAGTGCCGCTTACTCGGCCAGCAAATTCGGTCTGCGCGGGTATCTGATTTCGCTCGCCGAGGAGGTGCGAGACAAGGGCGTCACGATATCTTGTCTGTATCCTAATGCCATCGACACGCCCATGTTGCGCTATGAAGCTTTGCATGGGGGCAGCGTTTTGAATTTCCTCACGCCGCCCTTGGCGACCGATGAGGTCATTAAGGCCTTGGCGAAAGCACAAAAATCGAAACGCCTCGAGTACTTTATTCCGCCTGGGGACGGCTGGAGCAATCGCCTTGTCACAAGCTTCCCGGGGCTTGTCCGGCGCCTTTATCCCGCACTCCTAAAACGCGGAGAAAAGGGACGGCGGCACTTCATCGAGAAAAACGGGTTGGCGCCGTAGGGGCCGCGGGGCCCGGTCCCGCCTTGGTTCACTTATTTTTTGGCTTTTTTGCGCTTGCGCGGATGCGGCTCTCCGGTCTCGACATAATGTTTCAGCTCGTCCTGGGCGCGAGTGAGGACCTTGCCCATTTGCGATGTCATCGGCCCCCGCATGATCGCGCCGAGTAGTCCTTTAACGCCCATATCAACGCGCATTGTAAGGCGGGTGGTGTTGCCGGCAAGGGCCTCAAGGCGCCAGGTGTTTCGGGCTGCGGTTACAAAGCCCGGCAGCCCCTTCGTAATCTCATAGGCGAAGGCGCAATTCGCCGGGTCAAACGCGACAAAGCGCTCAATGGTCTGCCCACCCCCATAAAGATCGCAGATGCGCCCGCCCACCGGCGCACCGCCGGTCGCCGGTCCATTTGGGCGCGAGTGCTTAACATTGCCGTCCCAGCGATCGATGTGCTCGAACTCCTGTGCGCTCACCCTCCATACAACCTCGATGGGTGCTTCAATCACGGTACTGCGTTCAATGCTTACGGGCTTTGCCATGGTTCAACTCCTTTGCCGAGCGGACGACTTATTGGGCATCGGTGCGGACCAGCCAGCACCGGCCAATAAATTGGATGCTGTCACCGACCCTATAGGGCGTATAGGCAGCAAGGATCGTCTGGGTGATTTCCGTATGCAGATCGGGGGACAAAGAACTGAGGTCATGGCCCGTGGGCGCAAGCCTTGATGCAAAAAGCGGCAGGTCTTTTGCCGGGAAGGTACACGGAACAGTATGGGCATCGAACGTCAAATTGCGCCACCCCGCTGCTTCAAGAAGCGCTCGCGTGTGGTCCTGATCCCCAAGCGAAAATGGACCGGGTGCCCCTGCATCGCGTGGGGGTAAGGGGGGAAGCAGGGGAGCGACAGCCCGCGCTGCGGCGGTCATAAAGTTGTTTTCCTCTGCCGTCCGCCAAACAACAAAGGCGAGGCTGGCGTCGTCCCTGGCTGCTTGGCGGAGCCTGGAGAAGGCTGTAAGCGGGTCGGCGAAAAACATGACCCCGAAGCGCGAGGCAAGCAGATCAAATTGCTTGTCTGCAAAGGGGTGGAGGCTTGCATCGTCACAGAGGAAGGTGATGTCCTCGCCGGTCTCGCGGGCCTGGCGCTGGGCATTTTCGATCATGGGGCGTGAGAGATCGATGCCCGTGCAGGCCGCTCCTGGACCAAGTGCGCGGCTGAGGGCAAAGGTGGTTGTGCCGTTCCCGCATCCGATATCGAGCACACGCGCGGAGGCATGCGTTTTTGCAGCCCTCGCAGCATCGACGAGGAGCGTCTCGAAGGGTTTCAACAGCCGGTCGATAAAGCCCTGGATCTCGACCCAGGTTTTGCCCATGTCGCCGTTCCAAAGCTCGGATTGCTCGCGCCGGTAGTCGTCCGCTGATGTCATAAAGGCTCGCCTTGAAGAAGGTCCGTCTTGCACCTTGTGTGCGTCGGTGCGTAGACTGCCACTTCAAGTCAACTTGAGGTCAAGCCCGAATGATCGATATTTCTGACCTGGCAAAGCGCAGCGGCGTGCCGGCCTCAACGCTCCGCTATTATGAGGAGCGCGGACTGATCCAATCGGTGGGTCGGCGGGGCCTTAGGCGCCTTTTCGATGAGCATGTGTTGGAGCGCTTGTCCCTCATTGCGCTCGGCCGCGCTGCTGGCTTCTCCCTTGAGGAGATTGGCGGCATGTTTAAACAGGGGCAGGGGGTGGCGGTCGATCGGGACAAATTGACCGAAAAAGCCGAGGCGCTCGATCAACAGATCGAGCGTCTGACGATGATCCGGGATGCGCTTCGGCATACGGCGAAGTGCCCGGCCCCAAGCCATATGGAGTGCAAGAACTTCCGCTACATCGTGCGCGCTGCGGGCCTTGGTCTTTTACCACCGCTTGACCAACCGCCGAAGCGCTCCGCCTGAAACGAGATTGCTCAAGATACCCTAGATATTTGATCCTGAGACAGACAATTTTGCCTCATGGGCGGCAAGCCAGGCGGCTTCTTCTCCGGGCTCGGGGAACACATCGCCGCCTTCCATGATCCAGCGGGCTGGCGTGTCAATGGCTGTCCCTTGAATATCCTCAATCGGTATGCCTGCGTTCTTGTGGAGCGATTGGACCATTTGTTCGATCATACCGGCCTTCGTCTCGTCAGTACGGCCTGCACGGATGTTGCCAAGCAGAACGACAGATTTTCCCTCAAGGGGCAAGAACGGCGAGTCCTCCAGAAAAAATACATGGACAAAGGCCGGCGGGGCGCCGGTTACCTCGCAATGGATGCGTGTGATGTCGGCGGCGATGGCGGGTTTGGCCTCATCGCTGATCGTGCTCTTCGGTGAATTACAGAGATAAAGTGGCATTATCGTCTCCCTACGATGTTTCTGGATCGCGAATCACGCCGACCACGTCGTTAATCGAGCAACCGGTTGTATTGATCCAAAGATCGCAAAGCTCTTTCAGCAAAGCGGCGCGGCGGGGCTGCTCAAGCGGTTCGTTTGCGCCCAGCGATACGATCGAGGCCGCGGATGGCTCGCCGGCGGAAAATCCGCTGCGCTCTGGCACGACGATCCAGTTTATTTCGGCGGGGCTGCCAAACGCGTCCTGGGCAAAGGCGCTCAGACCCGTGCGCAGGGCGGCCTCGGCCGCCGCCGAGATTTGTCCCTGTTGGACCATGCATAGACACTGCGTCATTGTCCTCCCTTTCATCATCTTACTGAGTTTTTGTGATTACAAGCATTCTCAGGCCGCTTGAGGGCGATATCGCTCAGGGGCATTGCGCTGCCGTTGCCACGCCGGGGCCAGATCCGGGGGATCTTCCGGCCGGTTTTGCGGTCAACGAAGCTGAAAGTTGGGCCATCTGTGTGGGCAACCCATTTGTCCCCCCATTGCGCGAGCGCCATCAAAACAGGCGCCAGGTCAAGCCCCTGTTCGGTCAGTTCGTACTCCTCGTAACTCGATCCATCTTGTGACGGCACCCGCCTTAGGATGCCGCTCGCCACAAGTTCGTTGAGGCGTTTGGTCAGAGTATTCTTTGCAATGCCAAGGGAGCCCTCAAAGTGCTTAAACCGGCGTGCGCCCATCATCGCATCGCGAATGATGAGCAACGACCACCAAGAGCCGACTTGCTCTAGCGTGCGGGCGACCGAGCACTGCATCTCAGCGAAGGATTTTGTTTTCACGTCACAACCGTCATCATTTTGCTAGGCATGAATGAAACCTATCTGGTTTTATATCGCAACTAGTATTTGTCTGGCGAATGAGGATTATCATGAAGGTCACGGTCCACGGATCAATCGTGTCGCCCTGGGTTCGTCGCCTGGTCGCCTTTATCGAGGAAAAGGAAATCGACTATGAGGTGATCAGCGTCGTTCCGCTGGGTGAGCCCGATCCTGAGTTTTTGAAGATCAGCCCCTTGGGTAAAATACCGGTGTTGGAAGTCAGTGGGCGCCACATGCCGGACTCCCTCGCCGCTTGCACCTTCTTAGAAAGGGAAGCGGCCGAGCCAGCCCTGTTTCCTAAGGAAAATTGGGACTTGGGGTGGATGCATTGGCTCTGCGATTACCTGGCAACCGGCCTTTTTGCCAAGGTTGAGGCGCCTCTGTTCGTCCAGCGGTTTGTCAATCCGGTATATTTGGGCCGTGAGCCGGACCAAGCCGTGATCGACGAAGCGCTCGCGGCGGTGCCGGAGCACTTTGATTACTTGCAAAGCCAATTGGACGATGGCCGGCCCTACTTCTTGGGTGAGGCGGTGAGCCTTGCCGACTTAACGGCGGCCAGCATTTTCATCAATTACTTCCATGCGGGCGAGATTGTGGACCAAAATCGATGGCCTCGCTTGTCCGGTTTTGTCGATCGGATGCTGGACCGCCCGTCCTTCACAAACATTCTGACCAAGGAACGAGAATTGATGGGCACCGCCTCGCCGCTCTTTGCGTCCTAAGGTTACGTGAGGCTTTTCAGCCAGGAGGCGATGCCTTGGCCGATCTCATCGGGCGCATCTTCTTGGATAAAGTGCACGCCGGGCACCGTGATCTCGGTGAGGTTGGGCCAGGACCGAACGACGTCAAGCGCCGGCCCAACAATGAGCGCGCCGGGCTCTGCATTGGCGAGAAATTTCGGGATCGGTGTTTGCGCAAGCCAAGCCCCGTTTGCCTCAACAATTTCGATCACATTGGCGGGCGTGCCGGCGATCGGCAATTGCCGCGGCCAGGTGAGGGTCGGCCGGCGGTCTTCCCCGGGAGTCAAGAACGGTTTTCTGTAGGCGTCCATTTCCGCCGGTTCCAGCGTCCGCAGAATGGTCATTGGCAAAACCTGTTCGATGAACATGTTGTTCTGCAGGATCATCTCTTCGCCGGCATCCGACCGAAAGCCTTGAAAAATCTCCGTCGCCATTTCCGGAAACAGGTCCCAGGTGGGAACGGGCACGGCGATCGCCTCCATAAAGGCGATGCCTTTCATTGCGGCCTCGTGCTCTCGCGCCCAATTAAAACCTAGTACCGAGCCCCAATCATGGATCACAAGGGTGACATTGCTTTTGACGTCCAGCGCATCCAAGAGCGCAAACAGATAATCTCGATGCTCTGTATACGTATACCGATCCGGCCCGCTGTCGGGTAGCTTGTCCGAATCGCCCATGCCGATGAGGTCCGGTGCGATCAGCCGGCCCATTCCGGCAAGATGGGGCATGATGTTGCGCCACAGATAAGACGAGGTCGGATTGCCATGGAGAAAGACAATCGGATCCCCTTCGCCCTCCTCCACATAGGCGATGCGCGCGCCGTTGATGGTTTTGAATTTTTTCTCATAGGGGAAGGCAGCTGTCATGGGATCGCTCCTCGCGGGGAAGGTCGCCAGGCTCTCTGT
>JBCDJA010000043.1:0-10544 GCA_038748465.1 Pseudomonadota bacterium | reverse complement strand
GTTTGTCATCCCCCTTGAGAAACAGGAAATAAACTGCGGCGCCGCCACCGCCGAGCAGCAACAGGGCGGGCAGCACAACAAACAGAATGAGGGTTTTGCCGGCGAGCTTCTTTTTGCCCTCGCCACCACCGTCCTCTTCGCCTTCGCTCGGAGATGCCTCGTCGGACATGGAAATCGTCACTCGCTCAATCGTCAGGGTTCGGCGCCTTCATGTTAACGGCCATACTGGGCCGTCATAGCAAATCGACGGTTAAGGATCGTTTGACGGCCGGCATGGGCGCGGCAGATCGCCTGGCCTCACGGCAAATCTTGCCCCACACGCCGCAAAGGGCTCGGAAAAACCAGCCGCCAGCCACCCAGCCCTCTTATAACCTATTGTTTTATATATCTATTTTCATGGCACGCGCTGTGCTGGACACATCGGCGAGTAAGGGTGTGCGTTTTGTAAGTGGGCTGCGTAGGATGTCCAATTCGATCTTAATCGGTCTTTCGCAACAAACCGTGCTGCGCCAGCACATGGACATTGTTGCCAATAATCTCGCCAATCTCGGGACCACGAGTTACAAGGCCGAGACGCCGCTGTTTGAAGATTATCTTCTGGATGCGGAAAAGGGCGATGCGGACGAAGCGACCCTGCACTTTGTCCGGGATTATGGGATCTTCCGCGACCTCGGCCAGGGCAAATTCCAGACCACGGACCGCCCGCTCGATATTGCCGTCAATGGCATGGGCTATTTGGTTGTCGAGACGGGGGCCGGCGAGCGCTATATGCGCGGGGGGAGCTTTCGGCTCGATGCGGACGGTCAGATCGTAACCCCCGGCGGCGATCCGCTGCTCGGCGATAATGGCCGCCCGGTCCGCGTCGACGGGAACAACACCGATTTAACGATTGCTAAAGACGGCACGATCAGCGGTGGTGCCGGGATTGTCGGGCGCCTGCAGGTCGTCGAATTCGATAACGACCATGCCCTGCGTAAAGCCGGCGAAGGGCTTTACACCACCGATGAAATTCCGCAGCCGACAGACCGTGTGGAACTGCTGCAAGGCATGCTCGAAAGCTCCAATGTGGAGCCAATCATCGAGATGACGAAATTGATCCAGATCAGCCGCGCCTATGCTTCGGCAAGCAAGCTGATGGAAGCGTCAGGCGATTTGACCCGACGCGCCGTCCAGACCCTTGGCCGCACCCAGGGCTAATTGCAGATTTCAGGGAGAAGACGATGAGAGCACTGAGCATCGCAGCGACGGGCATGTTGGCCCAGCAACTCAATGTGGAAGTGATTTCCAACAACATCGCGAACATGAACACCACGGGCTTTAAGCGCCAACGGGCCGAGTTCCAAGACCTGCTCTACCAAAGCATCGAGCGGTCGGGCGTCGCCTCCTCCGACCAGGGAACGATTGTCCCGAGCGGTGTGCAAGTGGGTGTCGGTGTGAAGACGGGAGCGGTCTATCGCATTTCCGAACAGGGCAACCTGGTGAGCACCGAAAACCAATATGACATGGCCATCGAGGGACGCGGGTATTTCCGCGTGACCCTGCCGGACGGCTCGGAAGGATATACCCGTTCGGGCTCGTTCGGGGTAAGCCCCAGCGGGCAGCTGGTCACGCCAGAGGGCTATGTCGTGCAACCCGGCATTACCGTGCCGCAAAATGCCGTCGATGTGAGCATCAATGCCCAAGGCGTGGTCGAGGCGATCATCCCCGGCCAGGTGGCCCCGCAACAGCTCGGCCAATTGGACCTTGCGATCTTCTTTAATCCCGGCGGTCTGCAGCCGCTCGGCGATAACCTCTTTGTGGAGACGGCCGCATCGGGCGCCGCGCAGGTGGGAACGCCGGGAAGCAGCGGCTACGGATCGATCAATCAGGGCTTCCTTGAAACCTCGAATGTGAATTCAGTGTCTGAGATCACCTCCCTCATCACCGCCCAGCGGGCCTATGAGATGAACGCAAAGGTGATCTCCACCTCTGATGAGATGCTGTCCGTGACCTCGAACCTGCGCTAACGCCTAGGGGCCTTCCATGATCCGTTTTCCACTCAAATCCGTCCTTTTCGGCCTTACGGTCGTGCTTGCGACATGGGTCAACGCCGCAAGCGCGCAAACCGATGGCTTCGGCGATGCGCTCAAAGGACGGGTCGAAACGACATTGCGGCCTGACTTGATGATCGATACACCGATGGTCAGTATGGGCGATGTCTTTATTCTGTCTGGAGAGCGGGCGGCAATCCCCCTCTTGCGCAGCCCAACCCCTGGACAGCGGGTCAGCATACCGGCGCGGCGCCTTCAGTCGGTTGCCTTGAAGTATGGCATCCTGTGGTACAATACTGAAAATCTGGACGAGGTGGTGATATCCCGGGAAAGCCAGGTTGTGATGGCCTCCGACATCCAGGCCGCGCTGGAAGACGCGTTCCTTGAGCAGGGGATCGGCTCGTCGATCGAGGTCCGCCTCACCAATCGAAATCTTGCCGTGCACCTGCCGACCGATGAGCGCCCGGACCTTTATGTCGAGGATTTGCATTACGACGCGCGGATTGACCGATTCGATGCAACCTTGGTTGTGGGCGTTGAGAGCGCGCGCCGCGTGCGGGTGGACGGTCGGGCTTATCCGATGACGGACGTGCCGGTTCTGGTGCAAAACCTCCCCCGCTCTGACGTCGTTCGTGCCGAGGACATCAATCTTATTAAAATCCCCTCCGCCAGGCTTTCGGCGAGTGTCATTACCGATACGGCCGATCTCGTTGGCAAGGCCGCACGGCGCAGCCTGAAGGCCGGCCAAACGCTGCATCTCACCGACATTGAAGAACCGGTCCTCGTCCGTAAGGGAATGATGGTCATGATGACCTATGAGGTGCCCGGCATGACCCTGACCGATGTCGGGCGCGCCATGGCGAAAGGCTCTGAAGGCGAGCTGATCCCCGTCCTCAATATGCGCTCTAACCGGACCGTACGGGCGCAAATCACATCCGAGGGCCAGGTCCGCGTCAACCCGAAACCCGTGATCGTTGCAGCCAACCGCTAACCCGAAAGACACTCGGAAAGTCACATCCATGCGTATCCGTTCCAACAGCCTTGGAAGACTCCGCCGCGCCGGAAAAGTCGCCCTCTTGTGCGGGCTGATGGTTGGCGTCGCCGGCTGCAACAACCTGTCGCGCCTAAAAGACGTGGGCCGCACGCCCGATTTGTCGCCCATCGAAAACCCGATCGAGGCGCAGGATTATCAACCGGTCAGCCTGCCCATGCCGGCGCCCGAGATTTCTAATCGCAACGCCAATTCGCTCTGGCAAACCGGCTCACGCACCTTCTTTAAAGATCAGCGTGCCGCGCGCGTGGGCGATATCCTGACGGTCAACATCGCGATCAACGATCAGGCAACGGTGAATAACACCACCCAACGGTCCCGCTCGAATGCGGAGGATGCGGACGTCTCCAGCCTTTTGGGGCTTGAGCAACAATTGTCCCAGCGGCTGCCGGGCACGATCGATCCGACCAATCTAGCAAGCTTTGGCTCGACGAGCTCTTCTGAGGGCTCAGGCAGTGTGGACCGCAACGAAACGGTTGACCTGACGGTCGCGGCCATCGTCACGCAGATTTTGCCAAACGGGAATTTGGTGATCCGTGGGCGCCAGGAAGTGCGCGTCAATTATGAGGTGCGCGATCTTTATATCTCCGGCGTGGTGCGCCCGGAGGATATCACCAATGCCAACGTGATCGACCATACCCAGATTGCCGAAGCGCGCATCGCCTATGGCGGCCGCGGCGACCTCTCAGACGTCCAGCGCCCGCGCTACGGACAGCAGATTTATGAGTTGGTCTTCCCGTTTTAGTCGGGCAAGCGGATTTTCGTCAGGGAAGCGGGCCGGGTAGGCAAAATCGCTGCTCAGAACACGCCGAGAGAGCCCTAGTCGTCGCGGAAGACCCGCTCGCGGCGCTCATGTCGTTCTTGAGCTTCGATGCTCAAAGTCGCAATCGGCCGAGCGTCGAGACGGAGCAAACCAATCGGCTCTCCGGTCTCATCGCAATAGCCATACGTCCCCTCGTCGATCCTGCGCAACGCGGCATCGATTTTTGAAATCAACTTGCGTTGCCGGTCGCGGGCGCGCAGCTCAAGGGCGCGTTCGGTCTCGGAGGAGGCCCGATCGGCCAAATCGGCGAACGTGGTCGTGTCCTGCTGCAACTGGGCCAGGGTCTCCCGGCTTTCGCGCAAGATCGCGTCCTTCCAGTCCAGCAGCTTTTTGCGGAAATACGCTTGCTGGCGCTCGTTCATAAAGGTCTCGTCGTCCGACGGCCTATACTCGTCCGGGATCCGTGCCATCACTTCGCCCATACTCAATGCCTTTCCTGCCCTGCCTGCGCCCTGCCTCATCAACCTTGTTTCGGTCTTTTCCGAGGCAAACCCGTCTTAAAGCGCGCGGAGTATAGGCAGGCCATCCAACGCCTTCAACCAAAAGAGAAATCATGCATCGTCAAACGGACGTGAACCGATGCTGTCTGCCTGAATTCCGCTCCGATTTGTCCCCAAACCCGCGCACGTTGCCAATCCGCTCTCGCAGCCGCCGGAGCCGGTGCAAGGCCTATTCCATAATGAGGTCGCTAGAGGTAGCGGTCGTACTTTGCAAGCTCGACCCGCGCGCGAAGCTCGATCTCGTCGAGCACGGTTTCAAGTCGTGGATCGTGCAGCCGCTCGCGTTGGCTTTCGACAACCTTGACCAATTGCTGGAGCCGATTTTGCGGCAAGCGGCCGGACAAGAGGCTAATCCGAATTTCGTCAAGCAGGTCCAGCATCGACGCGGCTCGCCCCACGGCCCGCTTGCGACCGCTCGCGCCTTCGGGCACGCCCTGAAGCGCCATCAGCGCATCGATCGACCCAACAGCCTGTGCCGATTTGGCGCCGGCGGCCTCGCCCGTGCCTTGGGTGTCTGCCGTCTCGCCTAAAGAGAATGCAGCCCCCCCGGCACGTCGCGCGGTGCGACGCACGCCTGAGGAAGTCGTTTGGGCTCGTTCAACTTTCATAGAAACCAAATGCCCGGCCAAGGGGCCCGCTGGCGCAGGGAGGTCGGCGCCTGGGGCGTGGCTCGATGGGGTTAGAACCGCCTCCGTGTCACAACTATCGGTCAGCGGCCCTTAACAACGACCAAAAATCCACAGAAAGATTTGCCGGGCGTGACAAGCCAGGCAAACCTTGCCGGGCCCGCACCGGTTCGGAGCGCCGATGGAACGTCTCTAACCCAAACAACCCTTTGTAATAATTGACTTATTTTGCGCCGCACCTTGGCACATTGTTCGCTTTGCTCTGGCCCGAACAGACTGTGGGCACAGATCGACCATGACGCCAAAAAAAACCATCCGCTTTATCCTCGCGGTTTGCACGCTGCTTGCCTTCTCAGGCCAGGCCAGCGCGACCTCTCGCATTAAAGACCTCGCCGATGTTGAAGGCATCCGTGAGAATTTGCTTGTGGGCTATGGCCTTGTGGTGGGCCTTGATGGCACCGGCGATAGCCTGACCAACGCCCCCTTCACGCGTCAAAGCCTGACCGCCATGTTGGAGCGCCTTGGGGTGAACACGCGCGGTGAAGACCTCAACACCGAAAATGTGGCAGCGGTGATGGTGACCGCCAACCTGCCGCCCTTCTCTACCCAAGGCACGCGGATCGATGTGGGCGTGAGCGCGCTCGGCGATGCGGAAAGCCTGCGCGGCGGCACCTTATTGGTCACGCCGCTGCACGGCGCCGATGGCGAAATCTACGCCGTCGGCCAGGGTCCGGTTGCGGTTGGCGGCTTTACGGTGCAGGGCGATGGGGGCTCGGTGAGAAAAGGTGTCGCCACCGCGGGCAGAATTTCAAACGGCGCAATCATCGAACGCGAATTGCCGTTCAACCTCGCCCGGCTCGACACCGTTCGTCTGGCCCTACGCAACCCGGATTTTACAACCGCACGACGAATCGAAGAGGCGGTCAATGCGTTCATCGCCGCCGATACTGCCATTGCCCTCGACCCGGCGACGGTCCGTGTCAGCATTCCGACTGGGTACAAAAAAGACCTAATCAATCTGCTGACGGACATTGAGCAATTGCGGGTGGAACCCGATCTGCCGGCCAAGGTCGTCATCGATGAAAATCTCGGCATCATCGTTATGGGCGCCAATGTGAGGGTCAACGAGGTCGCGATCGCCCAAGGCAGCCTGACCATCCGGGTCACCGAGCAGCCCCAGGTAAGTCAACCCAATCCTTTCTCGGAAACAGGTGAGACGGTTGTCGTTCCGCGTACCACCATCGAAATCGAGGAAGATGAAAACAACAAACTGACCGTGCTGCAAAGCGGGGTCAGCCTCCAGGTCCTCGTCGATGGGCTCAATGCCCTTGGGGTTGGACCGCGGGACATGATCTCCATTCTGCAGACCATCAAGGCTGCCGGCGCCTTGCAGGCCGAAATCGAGGTGATCTGACGATGGATATTCCCTCCCCCACTGCAACAATGGATATCGCTCGGCTGCAAGCGGCGCGCAGCACGCCCGGCATCGAAGGCTTGACCGGCAAGAATGAGGCTGAGCTTCGCCGGACCGCGGAAGATTTTGAGGCGGTGTTTGTCCACCAGTTTTTGGAGGCCATGTGGACCGGCGTCAAAACTGACGGTCCCTTTGGCGGCGGGCATTCTGAGGGCATTTATCGTAGTATGCTGAACGATGAATTTGCAAAGAGCATCACAGGCCAGGGCGGGATCGGACTGGCGGATCAAATCTACCGCGAGCTTGTGGGCTTGCAGGAGGTGGGCGGAGGACACCGCGCGCCATCTTCAGACCATCGCGAACCGAGCCTGACTGAAAACGGATAAGCCATGCCGATCGCCGCCGCCAACCCCACCGATCACGTCGAGCAACTTATTGTTCTCACCGAGCGATTGACCGGCCTTATCGAGCAGGAGGCCGGCCTCCTTGCCGAGCGCCGCCCGGGCGAAATCACATCCCTGTCTGACGAACGCGACAGGCTTGCCGCCATCTATGCCCAAGAGATGCGCCGTCTGAAAGAGGATCGCACCTTGGTGGCCGGCGTCCCAGCCCCGCTCATGACCACCCTTAAGGCCGAAACAGGGCGCTTCCAGGCGGCCCTTAAAGGCCATCTCGCTCGCCTAGAGGGCTTTAAGCTGACAACGGAGAAAGTTGTCCAAACCGTCTCCAAAGAAGTCGATGCCCGGCGCGCGGGGCCGACCTCTTATGGGTCATCGGCCCTTGTTGAAGCAGCGCGCGGCCCTTCCTCCGCCATTGCGGTGAATACGACCGTCTGAGGGCATGTCTTAGCGCACGGGGCCTCGTCCTGGGTCACTGCCCAAAGCTGCAAACCGATAGACCGCACTCAAACGAAAATTGACTGGGTCGATGCCCCCGGGGCCAAGCGATCGAGCGCCGCCTGAAAATTGGCGATCTGGGCATTGAGATAGTCAGGCACCGCCCCTCCGCGGACCCCAGGTCCCTGCTCGGGCGCCGGCGGCGTTGTAAGGGTCCGGTAGGAATTGCGGATTTCTGTCAAGGCCTCGTTAAGCACCTCAAGGGTCCGCGCGGCCTCGGTTTTGTTCCGCAACGACAGGTCCCCAGGCAGCGCGAGGCCGATCGCGAGTTTGGTCGAGGGGTCGGTCTCGTCATCGTTCTTCGATGTGATCACTGAGGGAGCCAAGCCCAAGCCGGCGAGCGCATCCTCCCCCTCGTTCCCAGCCAGCACCTCGATGCGTTTCCCGTCAAAGGCCTCGATGGTCAGATAATCACCATCCGTGCCGCGTTGCACTTTCGCCCGCCCGCTCACAAGAAGCGCATTGTTGATCTTAAACGCCACGTCTTGGAGACTGTCGTCCTTGTCGATTGAAACCTCGGTGGTGTTGCGCTCATCGGCCTTGATAAAAAAGCTCTGCCCCTCGCGTACGGTTGTTCTGTCAACCACATACCGGGACTTGTTGGGGTTTACCGTCCCATTTGGCAGCCCGAGAACATCGAGGACGGAATATCCATCGGCATCAAATCCAATTCCCTGGGCCTGGGCGCGCCCGTCTTGGCCCGAAAACTGATGCACCCATCCACGCGAGCCGTCGGCCGCTATTTGCGCTGCATACGCATTGGTTTTCCCGACGAAAGCCTGGCCATCAAGCGCGCTTGCAAGTTCCCCGGCCAGATAGACCGTTGCCCCGTCAACAGCGATATCGGTGACCGAGTCCTTGTCCGCCCCGCCGATGAAGGTCGAATATTCGGCGTTTGCGCTGGCGCCTGCGTCCTGAAGCTTGAATAAGAAACCGTCTTGATGGCTGCCACTATGTGCATCGACGACGGTGCCACCGCCAAGGCTTGCGTTCGTTGTCGCACCGGCGACGTAAACGGACGACCCTTCAACCTTGAGCGCTGCAACACTCCCCTCGTCCATGGTGCCGGCATTATAGGTCCACATCGCCGGATCGGTTCCGTTGGCGCCGGAGAATTTGCGGACGATGACTTGCCCATCCTCCACGCCGGCTGTGAAGACATTGCCTGTGGCATCGACATCGACCGCACTTGTTTCGTCGGTTCCAACCGTACCGAACTGGCGGCGATAGGCCTCGGTGCCGGCGGCGTCAAACTTGATGAGAAACGCGTCCTGCCCGCCTGCTGAGGAGAGGCTTGAATCCAGCGTGCTTTTCGTGCGTCCCGCCAAATAAACCTCGCCAGACGGCCCTGTGGCCACCGCAAGCCCGGCCTGATCGAACCGTGTACCGATTTGTCGGGTGAATTCTTCGCTGCCGTCTTTATCGAACTTGACCAGGAACGCATCCTCGCCAGCGCTTTCCAAACCGTCGACGAGATCTCCGGTGGTCGAGCCAGCAACGACGATCTTGTCTTCAGAATCGACGGCGATGTCAAAGGCCGTGGCACTCGATTGGCTGCCAAGCAACTTCGACCAGATCACCTCACCCGTGGAGTCATATTTTGTGAGGAAGACGTCCTGTTCTGCTCGGTTGAGGTGCGAGCCATTGTCAGCATCCGTTGTACCGAGTGTGATGAGATTGCCTTCGCTATCGAGCGCAGAGGCGACGAGTGTGAGGCTCGTCTCCTCGCCTTCCGGCTCAACCCGGTTTGACACCGTGTTGACGCTGGTGCCGGCCCCAAGGGATGAGACCTTTGTGATCTGCCCAGCAAGCGTGTCGCCAGTGCCTGACCGGCCGGCGATCATCAGCGAGGCTTCGGCCCCTGCAGCCGAAAATTGCAGGCTTTCGATGGATGAGCCTTTGATCTCGAAGCCGAATGTGTTGGGCAGATTGGTGGTCTCACCGCTTTCCTGTTGGTCTTCAAACCGTTCCGGCACGATGCGTTTGGCGTTAAGCCGGGTGATGAAGCCGCCCGCCTCAAGTTGCGTATTCACCTCATCGGCGATGGCTGTGAGGGTAAACGGCCCGGAAAGCGTGCTGAGATCGATCGTTAAATCGGTGGTCGTGCCGCTCTTGGTGATGGATAGGCTGAAGGCATCGGTGGTTGAAAGGCCATCGACCGGATCTTCAAACGCGCCGGTATGGGCGATTTGCCCGGTGAAAGTGGTTTGCGACCGCTCCAGCCGGGTCGAGGTTGACGCCCGTGTAACCGCCTCGCCCTGGAACAGCTGAAATGTGTCTGCCCTCACCCCGGAAACATAGTCTGAAACCTCGGTGAGCCCGTCTTGGAAACGCCGGTCCAAGCCGGGCAACACGCCGGAGAATGTGTCTTCGGCGGCTGCGTGCTCGGCCAGCACCGCAAGTTTTGAAAGCCCACGATAGGCCGCAAACAGCGCCTTTTCGTCATCCGAGACCGCGGATTGATCAAAAAAACTGTCATTGAGGTCGACAAATTTGGGATTGATGAGCGCATCGCGCAGCTTCGTTTCGAAGGGGTTGGCGCGAACAACCGAAAGATCCCAGGGGGTTACAACCGCAGGCGAGGCATTAAGCCGGGCGCTTGAGGCCGATTGCTGAGCACCGGCGCCGATGGCCTGGGAGGCAATTAACGCAGCATTTGACGTCCGCGCCTGGTACCAGCCGGCCAGAACGGATGCATCAAGGCCAATGATCGCGGGCCTTTGAATTTGATTTGTCGCAAGCGGTAGTACCACGGCACAAAACTGCTACACTCTTTACCTACTCAGAGTGTGCGCGAGCGGGCTTAACCGTGGCTTAATGTTTGAGGCACGCCCAAAGAAAAATCCCAGCCTCGGGGCAGGCTGGGCATGGTGTCCTCGAATTCAAGTCGTTGAATGTGGTTAAGCCGTGCAAACCTTGTGTGGATGGACCTCGGGCGCAACTCTACCTTGGGCGCAATGTCGTGCTGCCGGCGCCCTGAGCGGGGCAAGCGCAGCGTTTAGTGGGGAGCTGGACTTCGGGCATGGCAAGACGTTTCACGAGCTACAAAGAGGCCAAGGCGACGGGCGAGTCCCGAGCCTCGTTTTTGCAATCGGTGGGAGCGGCGGTCGCGCCGACATTTGTTAAGCGCTCATCTGCGAGGGGCACGATGACGAGAAGTATCAACCAGGAAGGTCTGCAGCTCATCAAAGATTTTGAGGGGCT